>JAAYUT010000577.1 GCA_012517485.1 Candidatus Atribacter fermentans | reverse complement strand
TTCATTCTCATCCAAACCATCGCAGGCAATCCCTACTTCAAATGGTATTTTAACTCTCTTTATTCAATCCCATCGGCAACCATTCACCATCAGATGCTGCCTGATGGAAGTTTCGAAGTTCATGAAATTATCGATTACCAAATGAGAAAACCTTTTCGAGGCCTCTATCGCGAAATCCCGCCTTCGCGATATGTCGAAATTGATAATATTCGGCTCTGGACCGAAGGGATTGAAACCCAATCAGTTGAGTTTCTTCGTAAACAAACGAACGGCTTTGAAGCTCGGGTATGGTTAGTTCCATTGGGAAGCTTTGAAAGACTTGATCCCAAGCAATCACCTCTCATTCGTCTTCATGTTGCTTACCAAGCACGAGGTATTTTTGAAAAAGGTCCAGAAATAGCTCAAATTTTTAGACAATATTGGGGACAATGGGATGCGCCTGTTGGAAAAATTACTGGTATTTTTGATTTTCTCGATTCGGTTCACATCAACACTATTTATCAACATCCTCCGGTACAAATGGTTCAAAGTGGCAATCGTTTTACCTTCATAACCTCGCACTTTCCACCGGAATCTTTTGCCGAGGTTCGATTTATTGCTAATCCCACTTCTGATTTCCAATTTGCCGTCGCTAATCCTACCTTAACTATTGAAGAAATTAAACAAATCGAAAGTATATACACTGAAACAGTGCATTCAGCTTGGCTTCCTTGGGTAATCCTTCTTATCGTTTTTGGTTTTTTATTCTTTCTTATTTTTTGGTTTATGGGAAAAGAGCATGTTATTCCTTACCAGGGAATATATGAACGAGAACTCCCCAGTAATGACCCACCCGATTTAGTCAACGCTATGGTAAAAAATTTAGCCGGTAAGGTTGATAAAGATGGAATTGCGGCAGCGATGATGAATCTTTACCATAAAGATTATATTGATTTTAAAGAAATACAAAATAGGCAAGGAGTTCTCATCAAAAAAAATGAACCTGGTCATGATCTTCCCCACTCTGAGGGATTACTCCTAAAGCTTTTAGCCCGTTTCGCTACTGATAATGTTTTCGATTTTCAAGACATGCAAAAACGCCTTTCAAAATCGACTACTGAAGCTAGTAACTTTAATCAGTTATTATCAGGATATGAAAATGCCGTTCATGATGCCATCACTCAACGTCGATACTTCAGCACTTCTGGAAATGTCTTAGCCAAGTTTATTGCAGTTGTAATGATGTTTTTCTCCTTGGCGGTAGTAGGTATTTCTTCGCAAGGAATAACCTCATTTTTATTACCACAAATGACCATTCTCTCAGCAATAATGTGGTTCTCCGGCGGAGCTATTTTGTTGATACGAAAAGACTTTTTTGGTCGTTGGTCCAAAGAGGGAAAAGAATACTATCAAAAATGGATGAATTTCAGTCGCTTCCTTTCGGACTTTTCTTTACTTTCTGAATACCCTCCTGAATCTATAATTATTTGGGAAAAGTATCTTGTCTATGGAACTGCCTTGGGAGTTGCAGAGAAAGTTATTCAAACATTACAAAAATTTATTCCCCGAGAAGTCTGGGAAGCACAAAGCCAACATGGTCAATTTTATAATCCTTCACCTTTTCTCTTTGGCAGTCAGCTTTATTTGCTCCGAAATACTGCTTCAGCGACTATTGTCCAAGCTCAAGCCCGTTCTAAGAGTTCTTCTGGATGGGGTGGAGGAGGTTTTTCAGGTGGTGGAGGCAGCATTGGAGGAGGATCTGGTGGAGGCCGAGGCGGAGCTTTTTAATTTATTAAGCGATATTCCAGGAAAGGAGGATAAATTCATTCTAATCAGAAAAACCAAGAGGAGGAATTGACATTGAGGAAAATAATCTTGCTTATCATCCTGGTATTGTTTTTAGGAAGTTCAATATTCATATCAATTGCAAAAGCCGAAGATGAATGGCAAACCATTACCGATTATGGAATCACTCTATCCCTTCCTGCTGAATGGGTAAAGCTCGAGGAAAAAATGGGATTCAGCGAAAAGGAAGCAGCTTGGTATAAAGGTAATATCGAAAATCCTGATCAATTTATAATTTTAGCTCGAGGGCCAGAAGTACCTTCTTTCCTTGAAATGTTCATAGAAACTGAAACTGAGGATTCGGAATTAGTTGAAGATACCCAAATCGACCTGGGTGGAATAGAAGCCCGGATGGTCACAATGAAAAACAACGAGAGAGAAGCTAATATCTGGTTTATTGCTGCGTCTGAGGTATTCGAAGATGGTGAGGGCGTTTTCCTCAATATCACCTCCCAGACCCAAAAATACGAGGAATTCACTCCAATCCTTCAAAAAATAATGGATTCTATTGTTTTTGAGAAGAATTCATAACAATTGAATTAGAAATTATCCAAAAAATCTCTCTGGACTTTGCAACAAAAAGATACAGAGAGATTTTTTTTAAAGGCTATCTAACCGAATACAACAATCAAATAATTCTCGGTTTTCATATTCCATTGCCACTCTTATCCTTTGACTCCATTAACTCACTTCTACTTTTCTCAAAAATAAAAAAAATTCAGATTTAACCGATAAATACAATATCAACAAAAAAATTCTATGAATGGAGAGTGAAATGTATGAAATTAGAATGTCTTTCTTTGCATTTTATATATGTATCGGTTTTTTTGAGCTTAATTCTTATATTTTCTTCATATGCATTTGCAAATTCTGCAACACCAGAATCCAATCAACCAGATTTAGCCAGAAGTTCAATGAAACTCACAGGTTTTTCTGATCCAGAAATGGACTTTCAACTCATGCGTTCGATTGGTGCTGATTGGTATGGTGGTGGAATTTTAGGGGAAATACTTGTAGCGGCATCAGAAATAACCGATGGTGATCCCAGCAATTGGCCAAAAAGTTTTGCTCAATTAGGAATG
>JAAYUT010000576.1 GCA_012517485.1 Candidatus Atribacter fermentans | reverse complement strand
TCAAAAAGGAGATCCGACTTTGGTTTACTCTCGATATGCCAGTTTAGCTGAGAGAGAGGGTTTCTTCTTCCATCGAAAATCTCTGTTAGCCAGAATAAGCCCCCCATGATATAGTTTAGTACTTAAAGAAGAATTGCATCTAAAATCGACATGCTATGGCATATCGCTACATTAAAAATTCTTTTGTAGGGATTTGATTTATCATGCCCGTTGGTTTCCAGGATAGACCGTTATGCTGCTTTCGCAGCACCAGTTGAGGGGGAAGGCCCGGGATGAGATCCTGGTTAATTGCTCAAAAATATTACCTAAAAAATGTTCCGGTATTTTTTAGGATAGAATTCATGACACTTCGTATCCTTACTTAACCAGGATAAAGCTCAATATTTATATTATGGCTTTTTTGATAATCTTTCTTGCATAAAAGGAGGGAGAGAAAAAGCTGCCCTATGAACTTCTGGGGTATAATAACGAGTCGGGAATGGGAGCTTTTTAAAGCTGATTTCGGGATCTTTTCCTTTTGATGCAATCATATAGGTCCATATACCACCAGGGTAAGTTGGAACTAATCCCCAATAAATTTTCACCAAAGGAAACATATTTAAATTTTCCCAGTGCCTCTGCTCTCTCTCTGGTTGGAAAAAAGGCGGCTCTATCTGTGAAACCAATATCCCGTCATCACTTAGATGATTATAAACACATTGAAAAAAATCTTTTGAAAAGAGCGGTTCAGCAACACCAGATGGGAGTGGATCGGTGGAATCCATAACAATAACATCAAATATTTCCTCTGATAAAGCTAAATACTTAACTGCATCTTCAACGAATACTTCTAACCTTTGATCGTTCCAGTTTCCTAATTGTGGAAAATATTTACGACTGACTTCAATAACAGCAGCATCGATATCTACCAATATTACTTTTTTAACTGGATGTTTTAAGGTTTCTCTTGATGCACCACCATCTCCTCCGCCTATAATGAGTACCTTTTCCGGTTGAGGGTGAGTAAGCAAAGCGGGATGGATTAACATTTCATGATACATAAACTCATCTTTTTCGGCGGTTTGAACAATATCATCTAATAACAGGACTTTTCCATAAAGATAGGAATCAACAACTTGAATTTTTTGATAGGGTGAATTTCCCAAAAAGAGGGTTTCTTTAATTTCTAAACCCAAACGATAATGAGGAATATAGTCTTCATAATACCAAAGAGACATTTCTCATTTAACTCCCCTTTCTAATTCAATGATTTTAACATCTTCGGGATGAAAATATTTTTTTATCAAGGGTAAACTTTGACTTGGTTCACTGCTGGCTTTTAGAAAAATGTCCATGGATGCAAATTGGTATTCTGGCCAAGTATGAACTGCAATGTGAGATTCAGGCATTATCATAAGAGCGCTGAGACCATGCGGTTGGAATTGATGAACTTTCAAAACTAATATTTCACTTCCAAATAGGTGGGCAGTATTGGTTAAAAAATCTTCCATGAGTTTAGAATCATTTAAATATGATGAATTAATAATCTCAATCATGAGATGTTTGGCCAAATATTCTTTTTGCATTTTATCACCTCAATTCCTGTGACAACATATCACATCATTTAAACAAAGAATGGTTGAACTCTTCGCAACGACGGTTTATTTGGTATTTTTATTTCATCTGGCACTGCTAAGCAGGATGAATGTTTATCCTCGACTTACACATCATTTAACCGAGCTGCTAATAACATTCTCCCGGTTGTCTTTCCTTCTTTGCGATAAGAATAAAATAAATCTGTGCAGCAAGAAGTACAATAATTCATGATTTCAATATTTTCAAGAGGAATTCCGGCCATCACCAAATCAGCCGTTATTAATCCCCTTAGATCAACTAAAGCTTTCTGCTCGGAAATATGATGAACAAATTGAGCAGAGATAATCGATCTTTTTTCGAACCTATCGCTCACTTCTTTCCCGACTTCAAAACAACAAGGCCCAATTCCTGGTCCTATACCAATTAAAAGATGCTGAATCGAGCAATTCATAAATTCCAAGAGGTGCTGCATGGTTTTAAGATGGATATTTTGGTCGATTCCCCTCCAGCCAGCATGAATAATAGCAATCACATTCACCACTGGTTCAAACATAAGTATTGGAAAGCAGTCAGCGACTAAAACTCCAATCCAGATATTCTTCCAGTTCGTTATGATTGCATCTGCCACGTCTCTCTTATTATTTGATAATGAATCTTTGTCTTGAATAACTTGAATCTTAGAACCATGAACTTGTTTGGGTAGAATAAAATTGGATTGATTAGATTGATAACTTTTAAGGAAATATTCTTGACCCTGAGCAGTTGTGATATCGCGTTCATAATATCGAGTGGTGAAGCAATGAGAAAGTTGGGAATAATGCTGTAAAGTTTTAAAATGAAGAATGCTGAGCATCAAAGTGTATCATCTGACTGATTTTTCATTCGAATAATTCGAGCTGGAACTCCAGCAGCAATTGCATTCGGTGGAAGGTCTTTATTCACTAGAGAAAAAGCAGCAACCGTTGTATTATCTCCGATTTCAACACCAGCTAATACTAATGAACAAGCTCCAATCATGACATTTTTGCCAATTTTCACTTTCCCAGTACGAAATTCATGGATAAGAAATTCATGGGTCAAAATTGTCGTTCGAAAACCTAAAATACTGTTTTCTCCAATTTCTATCAATTCCGGAAAAAAACAATCAAGTACAACTGCTAACGCTAAACTGGCAGTTTTATGAATTTTGGCACCCAAGGCTCGATATAAAAGGGTTTTCAACCGTAAAGACGGTGAGAACCCAAAAATAAATATAACCAAGGTGTTGAGAATAACCAAAAATGGATTCTTGACTTTATACCAATAATAAAGACTGTTGTTTTTATCGACTTTTAAACGGACTTCAGTTCTCCTCGAACCCATTGCTGTCTCCATTTTATTAGGAAAAAAGTGAAGAAGAAAACATTCACGATAATGTTTTGTGTAATGATAACGTTAATGCGAGGGTCATGAATCATATAGTTTAAATGGGCGGTTGGATAAGTATTCAGCCAATAGTCAAAAATGTCATTAATAAATAACCATGCTATGATAACAAAAATAGTTCCGAGCTGCCATTTTTTGACAAACGGATAAATCAATAATGCTTGTAAGGCCATAACAGCATGTAAAAAGACTAATAACCAGTTTAATGTACTGAGCTGGAAAGTTAAAGTTAGGTTTCCAAATAAGGGAACCACCGTTTGAACATCAGCCGGAAGAAACATTTCAGAAAAAAGAGGTATAGTTAAAATCGTCCAAAGACCATATTTTACTGTATTGGTGATGACCAGTAAATTTAGAAAATCATTGGATTTTTTGTGTTTAATGAGAATAAAAGCAATAATAAAAAGAGAATCATACAGTGGGCAATCAGGAACAAAGATCCACTTATACCAGGGTGTTGCAAAAAACTGTTCCCAGTAAAAATAGTACCCATAAATTGCACTGATTATATTCCCAATTATTATAAATATATAGAGCGGCTGATAGTCGTAAAATATATCCACGAGTCGTTTTTTCATGATGAAGTATTATAACATAGAATTTCTTTATAAATAATAAAACCGACCATTTATCTTTTTTATCCGGTCGGTTTCTTTTTTTGGTGGAGGCGGCGGGAGTCGAACCCGCGTCCGAAATTCATGAATCCAATAAGCCTACGAGTGTATCCTCAATTTCAAGTTATCGCCGGTTGTCGCTCCTTGAGGCGGGGACCTAACAACCCACTATCCCAGGTTTTTCTCATTTCCGGTACCCAGGCACTTCCGGAAACCAGTTCGCTAATCGTCACCTCTTCAGCTTAGCGGACAATGGGCTGAGAGATGTGCTGCCTAATTAGGCAGCGTATGCCAAATTGTCGTTGGCGTTTAAACGTTTCCACCTTTTTACGAGCCCCGGTGGAGACCTCGACTCGCCTTATTGAACCCATCCGAATCCCGTCGAAACCATTTCGCCCCCATATTGGATGAATTTACTCTCGATATTTTTGAACTCTATGAAGTTCTCTTTCCTGTTCTCGATCTTGAATCTCTTGACGTCGATCATACAATTTTTTGGGTTTGACTAGAGCAATTTCGATTTTGGCTCGTCCTCGGTCATTAAAGTATAAACGAAGTGGGACAATTGTCAAACCCCTCTGTTCTGATAATGATGACCAACGAACTGCCTCTTTTTTATGTAATAATAACCTACGACTCCGCAAAGGGTCATGATTATATAAATTCCCAAATACATATGGAGAAATATGGAGATTCATTAACCATAACTCTCCATCTTTTCCTCGACAAAAAGCATCGGTCATATTGACCAAATGGTTTCTGAGAGATTTAACCTCAGTTCCTTTGAGTTCGAGACCAGCTTCTAAGGTATCAATGATCTGATAAAGATGTCGTGCTTTTCTATTTTCGGCAATAACTTTCATTTTATTTTAAACCCTTTTTTGATGAAAATATTCCTTTATATCTTTTCTCTATTTTGTTGTATCATCTACTATTATATATGAAATCTTTTATTCTTTATAAAATAACATAGTAGGTTTACGTCTATTAGTTAATTGAAGTTTCATATCTTTGTTATTTTAACAACTTAAAATTCTTATTCTATCATATAAACCCACGGGTTGATAAAAACGCCTCTCTCCTCAGAAGGAAAGAATGGCTCAAAGAGATTGCCACGTCGCATAGGACGCTCCTCGCAATGACGGATTAAGAATGGGCATAATAAATTAAGCCCCTAAAAAGAATTTAACATGTAGGAGCATAATGTATTGTGCCCGTTCTACTTTTACTGTAGCGATATGCCATGGCATATTGAATCTTGGTTTTCACACGCATTTTCACCTTTTCCCATCAAGGGAGAAGAAACTTTTAGTCGTCATTGCGAGACCTCGTTTTTTTGAGGTCGTGGCAATCTCATGAGTCATCTTTTCTTATTTGTTAAATTGTGGAAATGGAATAAATGAGATTTTTATCATGTCCGGAAAAAAACGCCTCTCTCCTCAGAAGGAAAGAATGGCTCAAAGAGACTGCCACGTCGCATAGGACGCTCCTCGCAATGACGGAGCAGAGATAAATTCAAATC
>JAAYUT010000575.1 GCA_012517485.1 Candidatus Atribacter fermentans | reverse complement strand
TTTGGGTAAATACTTTTTCAAAAATGACTATCAGGAGATAAATGAAGCTGATTCCTGAGAGAATAAATCCCAAATAGGTAGCAATTTTTAAAGGTTTATATGAAAAAGCTGTAATGGCATCCCATGCTAAACGAAGGAGTTTTTTAACGTTATATTTGGTTTCCCCCGCCCAACGTTCTTCCCGAACAAATTCTATAGCAGTTTGTCGAAAACCCACCCAACTTATAATCCCTCTCATATAACGGTTCTTTTCTCGGATATTTTTTAAAGCATCGGCAACCTTTCGGTCAATAAGTCGAAAATCGCCTACATCTGCAGGCATATTGATTTCGGTCATTCGTTGTAGAAAACGATAAAAAAGCGCGGAAGTCGTTTTTTTGAAAACTGACTCACCCTTACGTTGTTTTCTTTTCCCATAAACAACATCAAAGCCCTCTTTCCATTTTTCAATCATGGCAGGTATTAATTCCGGAGGATCTTGCAAGTCTGCATCGATAATGACAATACCTTGCCCTAATGCATAATCTAATCCGGCGGTTGTTGCGGCTTCATGACCAAAATTTCTGGCAAAGTGAATTACTTTTAAATTCCTGTCCTGATGGTGAATTTCATCCAGGATTTCACCAGTCCGATCAGAACTTCCGTCATTAATAAAAATGAGTTCGTAAGGTTCTCCAATCTCATCCATTACTTTTTTTAATCGTTTATAAGTTTCCGCAATTACCGGTTCCTCATTAAAAGCCGGTATAACCACTGAATACTGTACGGTTTTCATAATATCGATCCTCAATATCAAATTTTTATATATAAAAAATCCAGCTTGGGACCCAGCGTAAAAACCTTGCAACATAAGCCCGATCGATAATCATACCAGAGATAACTGGATAAAACATCACAAAAAGGACAGCAACGATGATTAAGTAAATAAATATAAAATACCTGGATCCATGATATTGTTCTAAAAATTCTCGGATAAGATATACAATGGAAAATATAACAAAAGGAACACTGGCGAAATAATGATAAATAAAGGTGAGGCGAGGAATAATTGCCCAGGGAAGATATTGGGAAAAGAAACCGGCTAAAATAAAAAAGAGGGTACTGTCTCTTTTTTTAAGCCAAATTATAAAACAGGCAATAAGGGCAAGAGTTCCCGGCCACCATATAGCTGGATTTCCCATTGATGAGATGCAGGCAATTTTTCCTTCAGGAAGTCCTTGACCTTGATACATCCAAATGGGACGGATAAGCAATGGCCATTGCCACCATGGTGAAGAATAACCATGAGTTGCTTTGAGATTTCGATGGTAATTATACATATTGATTTGATATTGAATGAGGTCATGAAAACTATGTCCACGATTGGGAACTAAGAGGAGAGGGATAAATGATAAAGCATAAACGGTTAAAGGGATTACAATGAAAAATAATAAACACCAAAGAATAATTCTTTTGGTGTAATAAGGGAAAACCATGATGGAAGGGGGAGAAGCGAGGGTAGACGACTCGGGATATTTGAAATCATGTCTTTCTTTTTTAAATTTTAAATGGATACGATAGTTGCGCAGAAGAGTGGTGAGAAAAATAAAGGCCAAGCCTCCTCCAGAGTAAATCCCATTGAGTTTACTGGCTGAAGCACATCCATAAAAAAGCCCTGATAAAAAGAGCGGAATTAAAAGTTTTTTTAAGGGATATTCATAAAAGCTTCTTTGGTAGAAAAGAAGCATGGAATAATAGGAGCAAAGAATAAAAAAGACCATATAGACCTCGATGGTAGCAATTCGAGAATGTGAAAAATGCATAAAATCGAAGGTAAGAAGAAAGGTTCCAATAAAGGCATAAGAAGGTTTTTTGAATAATTGAAGACCAAAATAGTATATGAGTGGAATCATAGCGATACCAAAAAGGGTTCCAATTATTCTCCACCCAAAAGGATTCATCCCAAAAATTGCTATGCCAATTGATAGAAGGATTTTCGCAAAAAAAGGCTGGACCGAATCGTAAGGTTCCATTCGATGGAGGTATTCATAAGCAGTACGAGCAAAATAGATTTCGTCGAAATACATTCCATTTAAAAAGCTTGGTAATTCAGGTATGGTGTTTGATTCATCGGCAATTCTTTGTGCATTGCCTTCCAAAAGAGCTGGAGTCGCGCTTTGTATAATATTTTGAACTGGAATAATTTCTTTTTCATCAGGACCAAGGAATCCTATTTCGTACATTCTTCCTCCTGGTTGTAAAACGGTTATTCGAATAAAACGACCCTCTCCATCAAGAGTGGCATCTTTCCAAACATAAATATCAAAAACACCGTGAAATTTGAGGTTTAGTTTTTCTTGCCAGGATTGGTTATCGTTGGATAGTTCAAAAAGGTATTGGCCATCACCAATCCCCCCAAAATAACGAATTGAATGGAATTTTCTTATTTCTCCAAAATCGAGTATTATTGTTTCATCCAATTGCAATGGATGCCAAAAGGTTTTGGGAGCAACCCGAGAACCCAATTGATAAAGAGCAACTATTGAATACCCAATAGTCATGATGATCAGTAGAATATTGAATAACTTATATGAATTCCGAGATCCCATAATTATTCCTTCACCTCTTTGATAATATCCTTCGATATTATAGCTATTTCCCAATAGCCAGTCTATGGACATGTTTCAGGTAATGGTTAGTGAAAATAACAGGGTATTTCTTTTTTATTCAATCATGATGAAAATTAAGTTGATGTTGAGATTGAGAC
>JAAYUT010000090.1 GCA_012517485.1 Candidatus Atribacter fermentans | reverse complement strand
TTAATGCATTCTTTGATTTTTGTCGAGTCAAGGTGGTGAAACAGTTGTTGGATCAAGAAAAGCAGATGGTCACCATTGCCATCCACCCTGATGAACGCTTTGATCCCGTGTATCACCGGTGTCATCGACGAGTCACCAGAATTCATTCCTATCATGAACGGATAGTGAGAGTTCTCAATTGTATTGATGCCCAAACCGCTCTTTGGGTAAGATGCCGAACCGTGAGATGCCTACGGTGTGGTCATACCATTGAAGAGCTTGACTTCAGAAGTTGCTGGAATTGAATCAAAACCGGTCTCTGGTTTACCTGCTTAAGGATTTCTTGAAAGAACTCTGGAAGGGGAAAAGTCGTACCCAGGTTCAAGAAACCTTAAAAAGCCTGGTGTGCAATGGGGTATGAGAGCCATCTGAAGCCGGTGATGGCTTTTGCCACAATGCTCACAAATTTATGCGTAAGGTATTTTCAACCATTGTCGTTATCCTCTCCATACCAGTCGGTTGGAAGGGATCAATAACACGATGAAGGTGATGAAACGAAGAGCATTTGGTTATCATGATCTTGAATATTTCTCCTTCATCATTCAAGACTCCTGTGCTAGGTGCAATTAAATGGGAGAAGAACCGTTTTGTTAAGTAAAATCAAAAAAGGGGGTTCATTCTCCGGCCATCAATTTGTGAAAATTCAGTCTTAAGGTGTCCGCCCGTACTTTTGGATCCTATAAAAGTGTTGTCTTATTATTTACAGCAGTTTTTTCTTAACATCCTTAGCTTTGTCTGTAACAGCATCTTTTACGTCTTTGGCGGTATCAGTAACCTTATCCTTTACGTCTTTTGCGGTATCACTAACGGCATCCTTTACGTCTTTGGCCTTGTCAGTTACTGCGTCTTTTACCTTTTTTATAAAATCCATAATAATCATCTCCTTTCTTTAATATTTAAAATTTGAATCTGAAAAAAATTAAGAACATTTCAAAAGGATAGAAAAAGCCTTCATATTATGAGGTAATATTAAAAGAAATATAATTATTCCAAAACAAAAAAACTTCTTTTTTTAAAATATGATTTTCCCTCCCAACTATAAATCAGTACTGTCTTGAAAACATTTTAATAAGTTTATGGTGATCATAAATTTCATTCTCATCTGGCTTTCCTAAACAAGTTGAAAACCAACTTTGTTTAAAACTTCAGGAAAATGCGAGCGATTTGAAAATAGAGAAAAACACCAATGACATCGACAATAGTAGTAATCACGGGTGTTGCTGATAAAGCAGGATCAAATTTCAACTTTTTGAGTAAAAGAGGAAGAACCATTCCTAATAAGTTTGAAACAAAAACCACTACCCAAATTGCCAGCCCCACAATAATACCAATTAAAACTGGTTCGCGAAGTAGAAACACTCTTAAAAAACCAACCAAACCAAGCATACCACCCAGAAGACTCCCAATTAACGATTCTACTATGATTATCTTAAAAATATTCCTCGAATCAACTTCTTTAAGAGCAATCCCCCGAACCATTATTGCGGTGGATTGACTTCCAACATTTCCTCCGGTATCGATTAATGCTGGTATAAAAAAAGAGAGAGACACAACCGTTTGAATGAGTGCCGACTGATATTGAATGACAAAGCTGGTTGCCATTCCTCCCAAAAGGAGAGCAATTAACCAAAATAAGCGGTTTCGAACTTTTTGCATAAGACTGTTATGAAGATATTCATCTTCAGTAGTTTGAATTGCAGCCAAACGATGAATATCTTCAGTTGCTTCTTCTTCGATGATATCAATAGCATCATCAACCGTTACTACTCCTACCAAACGTTGCTCATGGTCGACAAC
>JAAYUT010000574.1 GCA_012517485.1 Candidatus Atribacter fermentans | reverse complement strand
ATTGTGCCAAGAGATAATAATATTCATCGAATCTGCATCGTTGGTTCTGGTCCAATCACTATTGGTCAAGCATGTGAGTTTGATTATTCTGGTACTCAAGGCTGTAAAGCTTTAAAAAGTGAAGGATATGAAGTAATCTTGATTAACAGCAATCCAGCCACGATAATGACTGATCCGGAAATGGCTGACCAAACCTATATTGAACCACTCATCCCCGAGGTAATAGAGAAAATCATTGTCCGGGAAAAGCCCGATGCCTTTTTGCCTACATTAGGTGGACAAACCGCTTTAAATCTTACTGTTCAACTAGAAAATAAAGGAATTTTTAAAAAATATGGGATAAAAGTATTGGGAGCTTCCCCAGAAGCCATCAATAAAGCAGAAGACAGAGAGTTATTCAAAAAAGCCATGTTACGAGTTGGTATTGATGTTCCTCAAAGCGACCGAGCTTATTCTCTAGGTGAAGCAAGAGAAGTTGCCAAAAGAATAGGATTTCCCTTGGTTATTCGTCCAAGTTTTACCCTTGGGGGAACTGGAGGATCAATCGCTTATAACATAGAAGAATTTGAAAGTCTAGCACAACAAGCTTTAGAAAGTAGCATTATTCGAGAAATATTAATAGAGGAATCAGTGATAGGTTGGAAAGAAATTGAGTTAGAAGTTATGCGTGATTTCAAAGATAATGTCGTGATTATTTGTTCAATTGAAAATTTTGATCCCATGGGAATTCACACTGGAGACAGCATTACCGTTGCACCCGCCCAAACGCTCACCGATAAAGAATACCAGCACTTACGAGATTTATCCATACGTGCCATTCGAGAAATTGGAGTGGCCAGTGGAGGTTGTAATATACAGTTTGCTCTAAATCCTACCAATGGAAAAACAGTTATTATCGAAATGAATCCCAGAGTTTCAAGAAGCTCGGCATTAGCTTCCAAAGCCACCGGATTTCCAATAGCCAAGATAGCAGCTAAATTAGCGGTAGGGTATACTTTAGATGAAATACCCAATGATATTACCCGCAAAACGCCAGCATGCTTCGAACCAGCGATAGATTATTGTGTTGTAAAAATTCCCAGATTTACCTTCGAAAAATTTCCCGACACTGAACCATTACTGGGAATATCCATGAAAAGCGTTGGAGAAACCATGGCGATAGGAAGAAACTTCAAAGAAGCACTTCAAAAAGGTCTTCGATCTCTGGAAATTGGGAAATGTGGTTTAGAAGACATTAAAAACTGGAACGCTCTTGCAGTTGAAAAAAAGCAATTACTCCTTCGAGAAAAACTCCAAAGACCGAATCCCGACCGCTTGTTCTTTCTAAAAATGGCATTAAAAGAAGGCATATCTATAGAAGAGATTTATGCTCTTAGTTCCATTGATCCTTGGTTTATTAGGCAAATAGAAGAAATTATCGAAATGGAAAAGAGCTTAGTGCGTTTGAGTTCTTGGAAAAATATTGATACTGATCACTTGAGAAGAGCAAAAGAATTCGGTTTTTCAGACCGTCAATTAGCCATGCTTTGGAAAGAGTCAGAGTGGACTATACGAGATTTTCGATTAAAAAATAATATCAAGGCTGTATACAAACAAGTTGATACCTGTGCAGCTGAATTTGAAGCTGAAACCCCTTATTATTATTCGACCTATGAAGAAGAATGCGAAGCAAACCCAAGTTCTCGGAAGAAAGTAATAATATTAGGAGCAGGACCAAATCGTATTGGCCAGGGTATTGAATTTGATTATTGTTGTGTTCATGCTACCTGGGGTTTACGTGACCTTGGGTACGAAACCATTATGGTAAATAGTAACCCAGAAACTGTTAGTACTGATTATGATACGTCCGACAAACTATACTTTGAACCGGTTTTTTTGGAAGATGTTTTAAATATCATTGATAAAGAAAAACCTATTGGGGTGATTGTTCAATTAGGAGGTCAAACTCCTTTAAATTTGGCACGGGATTTAGAAAAAGCTGGGGTTCCGATCTTGGGGACCTCTCCAGAAAGTATTGATATTGCTGAAGATAGGGACCGTTTTAAACTATTAGTCGATCGACTTGGTTTAATCCAGCCCAAAAACGGAGTTTCAGTATCTTATGAAGGTGCTCGGGAAGTTGCTTCCCAAATTGGTTATCCGGTTATGGT
>JAAYUT010000573.1 GCA_012517485.1 Candidatus Atribacter fermentans | reverse complement strand
GTTCCACATATAGCACAGGCAGCTACTTTTAATAATACTTCACCTTCACCAATTTCTGGCATTGGAACTTCACGAATTTCCATTTTGCCAGGTCCGAGAAAATGTGCAGCTTTCATTTTATTTTTCTCCTTTCAGTTTCTATAGGTAGTGATGAGTAACAAGTAACGATAATATTTTTTCTTATTTTCACCTTCTCCAATCAAGTGAGAAGGCACTAGAAGACATTATTTCAAGAAATGAAGTAATGTAGAAATTTCTTAAGTTTAATCTTTATATTTTCTTTTCCCTTTAAAGAAAGAGAGAGATTGATCAATATACAACTATTCTATCCTATAATTATAGGAAAGGTTTTTATAATTAATGGAATTATAGCAACCAACTATAACTTTATTCTGGGCTCTCACCCTCATCCTCACCTTCTCCCATCAAGGGAGAAGGAATTCTGACTCGTCATTGCGAGGAGCGAAGCGACGTGGCAATCTCTTGAGTTTTATCTTTTTTATTCTTCTCCCTTTGGACAAAGGGAAATGGTTCGGGATTTGATTTTTTATCAGTTCTTTCAAATCCCCCTATCCCCCTTTTCTAAAGAGGGAAACGATTCCTAAGTAAGTATTTTCATCCTCATCCGGTAATGCTATGCAGCATGAGGGTCTATCCTATGAATACCGGATTAAGTAAAAAGAGATGAAACAAAAAAGACGAAGGCACAACCCTCTTGAATCTCCTTTCATAGGTGAATATGTTTAATTTTTAAAAATACATTGTTTTAATGCAGGATATAAACGTTTATAAACCTCGTATTTTTCAAGATATCGATTCGCGTTGGTTGGGTTTGGTTCATACACCTGCTTTACCTGAATAATTGAGTTCACTAACGAGGAAAAATCTTTAATATTCTCCTTGGCTTTTCGTCCTAACAAGGCTGCACCTAAACACGCTGCCTCGGAAATGTTTAGGGTTTCAATGGGGAGATTATAGATATCTGCTTTAATCTGTAACCAATGTTGATTTCGGGCTCCACCCCCAATAGCGCGTAGAGTTCTCACTTCAACTCCAGCATTTGAAAGTAATTCAAGATTAAATTTCATTTCAAAGCTTATTCCTTCTAAAAGGGCTTTTATTACTTCTTTATTGGTAGTTTGGAATTTTAACCCGATTATCATCCCACAGGAATTCGTATCAAAATACGGGGTCCCGGTAGTGGTAAAATGAGGAAGAACGTAAAGACTGGTTGGATCATCGGGGAGGCCGTCAAGAATCAGCTCATAAACATTTTTTTGAAGGAGTCGCGATTGTTCTTTTTCTAAACCAGCAAAATTATCTCGATACCAGCGAAGTAGTTGTCCTCCTGTAAAATTATAGACCAAAGTGATAAAAAGGTCAGAAACTGAATGATGGTAACAACAAAGGTTATTTTCTCTCATTAAAGGAGTGAGTAATAATTGAGAAATAGCTGGCGCAATGCACTCAACGGTTCCAGTTGCATCCATTGCTAAATAGGGTCGAATAACGCCTGCTCCCAAGGCACCTGATGGTTGGTCGTGGGCTCCACTCGCAACTAAGACTGGATGTGGCCATCCCATTTTTTTCCTGAAGGCTTCAGAAACCAAACCTATTGCCTGCCCTGATAGAAAGGGTTGAGCTAATTGACTCTCATCAATTCCTGCTATATCTAAAATTTCTGATGACCATCGAGCATTCTTTACATTAAACATCATAGTCCGACCAGCTAAAGAATAATTTAGAGCAGGTTTTAATCCTAAACGGAAGATAATGAAATCTTCGAAGCAAAGAAAATAACGGGCTTTTAAAAAAATGTCTGGGGTATACTTTTTCCACCAAAGTATCTTATTGATCGTTCCGATCCCAGAAAGGGGCATTCCGGTAATTTTAAAAAATCTCTCTTCTCCTAACTTCTCCTTCCAAAATGGAACAAACTCATCCCCTCGTTCATCAAAGGTTACCATGCTTCTTGCCAGACAATTACCATTTTCATCAACAGGAACGACGGCTTCACCTTGTGCTGATATTGCTAAGCTTACCGGATAATCACTCCGACAGGAATTGGATACCTCAAGCAAACAGTCTTCAACTGCTCGGAACACCTCATCAGCATCAAGCTCGATCCATCCTTGATTTGGTTGATATAAAGGGTATTCTCTATAAGCTTGAGCCACTGCATGCCCCTTTTCATCAAAAGCGATAACTTTACAACCAGTTGTACCAACATCAATACCTAAATAACTCAAATCCACTCACCTCTCCTTTTTACAAAATTCAATTTAACAAATCTTATCTATAATAAGCTTCCTATATAGCGCATTGCTTCGAGTGAATTTGCTTCTTTTTGAATTTGGTGAAGTGTCTTGAGATCAATCTTTTTGACTACCTCTAACATATATTGAATATTCTCAATACTATAGCGGCAAGCCTCTGCTGAATCTTCCCGATAAGGAAAAATGTCCAAACCCAACCATCCTTCATAATTGGATAAATTCAGGTAATAAATAAATTCGAGAGTTTCCCAGAAATGCACCGATCCAACCGCCATATCATCATCCCAATCTCGATAATTATCATTGAGATGAAGGACAAATAACTTTCCAAATTTATCTAAAAGAGCAACAACATTAGCCGGTGATTCTTTACAATTGAAAGAATGGCCTAAATCAACGGTTACACCAACATTGGAACATCCAGTCGCATGAGAAAGATACAGAGCCGTTCCTGAAGAATATATTGTTGAATGAGTTCGAGGTTCACGTAGCTTGTACTCAAGACTAAGTCGTACGCGAGGATTGTGTTGGGCAATTTCAATTAATGCTTCCACGAATAAATTCCATTGTGCAACATAATTAATCTGAAAAGGATAATCAAAGCCATCTTGACCTGGCCAGAGGTTCATAACACCCGCTTCGAGATATTCAGCAATATCCATCGCTTTCTTGGAATAATCGATAGCCTTCTTCCTTAACTCAGGATTCTCTGACATGAGACTTCCTCGGGCAAAAATTGGATCACTAAATAAATCCACATCACAACAAGCTAATTTTAAACCCCGATCACCGAGTGCTTTTTTAATAAAATCAACGTTATTCTCGTTCAGCGGTTGTGGATAATGCATCATTACACCAGTGAGATGAGGAACTTTAGCGATTCGATCTAATGATTCTTCAATGCTCCCACCTGATTTGTATCCAGTCACACAAAACCGATCAGGAGTCGCCCCAAAAACCCAGATCCCTGTGGAAAACCCTTTACTTTTCATTGTTGTCATCCTCCTTTATTTTTATCCTGAAAATAAAAGAACAATTTTAGGATTTTTTTATCCTGAGCGGTATTTTCCCGCGTGAGGATCTTATCTAACATAATCAGTGTCATCCTGAGGCTTCGCTTTTTGAAGCCGTGAGGATCTCATCATTGTATCTTTTTATTTAAAAAATTTTCACTAAATGAAATTGCCACGTCGCTGCACTCCTGGCAATGACAGAGCAGGAATAAGTTCAAATCTGGTAATATGAATCTCCTTTTTAATTAAAAAAGGGGGTAAAAAAACTACTGTTCTTCGCGGGTTAAATTACTAATCATCTTGTTGACCTTTAACAAATCTTTATATATCATTTGATAAATTTGATAACGATTCATGTAATTTTGTAAATAGCGATTATTGGGTTGTATCGAATCTTCAAAGGAAACCATATTGTCAATAGCCTCTTCATAGCTTTTAAATACACCCTTAGCAATTCCTGCCAGCATGGCAGTACCAAGTGCAACTGCTTCTCCGGTTTTTGGAATGATCAATGCTTTCTGAAGAATATCAGCTTTAATCTGTAACCATGTTCTGGAACGAGAACCACCACCAATCGCTCGCAAGCTGTTGATGACTAAACCAAACTTTTCGTATAAATCTAAATTTATTTTCATCTCATAAGTGAGACTTTCCAATATCGCTCGCACTATTTCTTCCTTGCTTGTTGCTAAGGTAAGACCAATTATTGCCCCGCGTGACTTTTCATCAAGGTATGGTGTACCCGAGCCAGAAAAATGTGGAAGAACAAATACTGAAGCTGGTTTATCCGGTATTTCTTTTAATAAGAGATCATAAGCACTCCCACCAATTTGAGCTGCTTTTTCAAGTTCTTCATACCCAAATTCATCTCGAAACCAACGAAGTACAACCGCACCCGATGCGATATAAGCTAAAGTAATGTAGGAATCTTTCACGACATGGGGATAACAGCAAAAACTATTTTCTAACATTTCTTTGCTAAAAAAAGCATTTTCTCCAAGATTAAGTGCTACACATTCTGAAGTTCCAATTCCATACATTGCTTCACCGGGATTTTTTACCCCACATCCTAAAACTCCACAAGGCTGGTCATGACCACCAGTTGCAATGAAAACGTTCCTCGGAAGGTCACTCAAACTGGATATTTTTGAGCTTATGGTTCCAGCTATGCTTCCTGATGGAATAGCCCGAGAAAGCTTTTGGGGGTCAATTCCTGCCAATTTACAAATTTTTCCTGACCATTCTTTTTGAACCACATCAAAAAGCATGGTCCGCGCTGCTAAGGAATAGTCTATAACTGGTTGATCTTCCGTCAATCGATAAATAATATAATCCTCAACACAACAAAACTTCCAGGTTTTTTCAAACACCTCTGGACAATGGTCTTTGAGCCAAAGAATTTTATTGACCGTATACATACCATGGAGAGGCATACCAGTTATCTGAAAAATATTATATGGGTCTTCTTTTTCTAACCAATAATCAATATAAGTATGGGCACGAGTATCGAAATTTGCCAGCGCATTATACAGTGCCTTTCCAGAACTATCAATTGGAATAAGTGTTTCTCCATGAGAGGTTACAGCTACAACATCCATTGTTTCTTTTGACTTTTTTGCAACTTCGATAAGAGCTTCAAGAACACTTTTCCAAATATGTTCAGGATTAATTTCCAACCAACCCGGCTGAGGTGTTATAAAAGGATACTCACGGTATGATTGGGCAACCATAGTTCCGTCCTCACGAAAAAGGACAACCTTGCAACCACTCGTTCCTACATCTAAACCAGCTAAAGCCAACGATATCCTCTCCCTCCATCAATTCGATGTATTTATGTATTTTTTTTGGTAAAAAAATTGAATCAAAGATAAAAAAATTGAATTTCCTGACTTCTATCATAAAAATACAGGTATATTTTTTATAGATATCTTATTGAGTACAACCAACTGGGATCTCATTCTTTGTTTTCACCCTCATCCTGACCTTCTCCCATCAAGGGAGGAGGAACTTTGAGTCGTCATTGCGAGACCTCGTTTTTTGAGGTCGTGGCAATCTCATGAGTTCACTTTTCTTATTTGTTGAATTATGGAATTGGAATAAATGAGATTCTTATCATTTCCGGTAAAAAACATCTCTTTACTCAGAAGGAAAGAATGTCTCAAAGAGATTGCCACGTCGCTGCGCTCCTCGCAATGACGGAGCAGAGATAAATTCAAATC
>JAAYUT010000009.1 GCA_012517485.1 Candidatus Atribacter fermentans | reverse complement strand
TAAATTCGATATCGTGGTGACTTAAGGAATTCAGTACGGATTTGCGTTCTTGGTTCATGATTCTTTTTGCTAATTAATTGCCAAGCATTTCCTTTTGTGTTGATATGATTTAAGCCCATACGTACTTTATGGATTGGGTTCAGAATACGAATTGCATACTGACATTTTGTAAATGATAAAATATCTAAATAATTTTTTTTATCAATTCCACAAATTGCAGCGATCATGCCTCCAATAGTGGGTGGTGGTGGGATAGAAAAAGTTAACGGAGATGAGGTTGTATAGAACTTCTTGAAATGAGCATAATCCCCATAAATGTCAAAAGCTAAATATTTCATACCCTACTCCATTTAAAAATGAAATGGTTGAAGAGGATAATCAGAAAATACTTTTGGAAAGGTAGTTCCTTCTCCGTTAAGAGTGAACTTAACTTGATCATCAATTTGATAACCAAGGGTAAGAATGTCATTTTTTCTTTTCTGCAAAGCTGTAAATAATTGATTGATTTCAATTGTTCCCTCTCCTACTGCACGAATTTCTTCATCGTTTTTTTCATGCACAAATTGAATCATATTGTCAAGCTCACCAATGTGATACCTATCTCGCTGGTATTGAATCCAAACAAGCATTCTAGGCTGATGTCCCGCTTTTGAAACCGATATAAGGTTTTTTGTTCCATTCCATATAGCTTCTAATAAGAGTTGAATATCCTGATCAGTGGCTAAAGCATATCCCTGATTTTGAGCTGCTTTTTCATTGACGACACCATAAAAAGAAATAAGTGAATAGGGAAGCACATATCTTTCGGTAAAAGTGCCTTGAGCTCTATCTTCACCAGAAGGCATAACGGTTGTTCCCTTTATAAAAACAGGTACTACCCGGTGAAGAGATTTTCCAAATTTAAATTGTACTGGACCAGTCAGTGCTAATGTATAATTTTCAATAGCTATTGTTGCTCCAAAAAGTCGGATATCTATACATTGTTTGATCACCTCTTCATTTTGATTTTTAAAGCTTTCCATCCTCTTTTCTTTTGTAACAAGTTTTTTGTTGTCTTCTCTTATTTCCTGAATAAATATATCCAAACTTCGGTAATCATGGAGGTAATCTCTTATGGTTCTTTTTAATCTCACGTCAGTCACAATATTTCGATTGGTCTCTTCATCAATGCGCGGTTTATTTTCGTCAACCGGGTCACCATTAGGATTGCTCCAGCTTACGTCATAGAGAAATAAAATTTCTGATCGATTATTGATTACTTGGGTCACTTTCTCGAACCTCCTCGGGTATTTCTTTTTGATAAATAATTTGAGCAACTTCACTAGCTAAATTTATGCCCGCTGCGAAGAAAAAATTGATTTCATCTACTGACATTTTCCAATTTTCTCCTCCATTCATTAAATATTCAGTTGCTAAAGTTGCAATCATTCTTTTCCCTTGATCGAATGAATCATATTCATTGAATTTGTTTTGAATCTTGGGAAGAAGGCCACGAATATCCTTTTCATTCATTCGAAGTCCTTTAAGATTTTTCATAAAAGGTTTTGCTTTCCGGTCATGATATTGTTTTCTAAGTAATAGTTCGGTCAAAACTCCAACCAAAACGATTCCCCTCTTAACAGAGTCATTCATAAATTCTCCATATTTTTTAAAAAAATCCTCAATGAATTGATTTTGGTTCATCAGGTATTCAACTCCATTCTGACCAAAGGAAATAATATCTAAATCCTGAAAAAACAGGAGATTACAAAAAGCTTTTTTCGTTATTAGTGGAAAATATTCGTCCCGTTGAAATGCTCTCCGAATATCTTTCATAAAGAATTGATATAAAAAAGTTTTATTTATTTTTTTCCCAGTAAAAATTGAATCAATGACGTTCAAAAAATAGCCGTTAAGATCGGCGTTTTTCTTTTCGGGTTCAGTTTTTCCAAAAAATTGTCGAATATAAGAAAAATTATAATTTTCTTCATCACATAATTGGTCAACTCTCCTTTTTGCCTCAAAAATCCTTTTTAACCGTGAAGGAAAAACATCTTCAATAACCAGGAGAATTCTCTCAGCAGATTGAACTTTTCGAATGAATAGAAAATTAAAATTTAAAACATCGTTTTCTTTTGCCAAGACTTCAAGAATATCATCTTCAGTTATTAGGAATTTTTTCTGTTCAATATTCGATAGAGATATGGTTCGATTTCCTTTAAGTGCTTGTAGCGTCTCATTTTTAACAAAATCCTTACCCAAAAGGAATTGCGGAATTAAAAAATACTGAAGACCATAAAAGTTGAACATCAAATTTTGCTGGAGAAATTTTTTACCTTCTTCAATAGCTAAAATACATTCTGAACAAACTGGAAAGTTTTTCCAGGATAGTTGTTCTTTAAATCCTCCTACAATAAAACCAGGTTTATCAATAGTATAAAAAGTATATGGACTGGCATTCCCATATACCTTCTCTCGCATCTTCCCGCAGATTGAACAGGTTTGATTCGAAGCAGATACAGTGTCGAATTTCTCATTGACCAATTTAAGGAGGATTTTTTTAAAAATCGCATATTCACCAATATACTTTCCATCAATTTTAATTGAAATAAGACAATTGGTTTTTGTAGTAAATTCCTTGGTTAATCTTTCTATTTCGGATAAAATGATAGGTTCTTTGTCTTGCATTTCTTTGAGTATAGAAGTAATAAAATTTTTATCTTCGGTTTCTAAATCATTTCTATTCTTAAGAACTTTTTCAAACCACCCACGAATTTTCATGCTCCAGGTTTTTTTTGGGTCAATGAGTTTCGCACAAGGAGTAAAATCGGGACCATTTGATGCTCCTTTGCGATAGAGATACATCATGATTTTATTCGAGTCAAATTCTTCGATAAAAACCTTTTCAAAGAGCTGATTTTGAAAACAGACCACCAAATGAATAAATTCCTTTTTTGGTTGTTGTTGCGGAAATGGGTTTTCAATTAAAACCGAAAGAGTTTCTTTTTCTTTTTCATTGATAATCCATTCACCTAACTCTTTTATAGTCTCAAGCATAAGCTCTCACCTCCTTCCTCATTGAATTTCAAAACACCCGAAACCGGCTGAATTTTTGCATCCTAAACCTGCGCTGTAAGCAACTCTAATAAGTTCTGGGCTTCCTGATACCTGATATTGCCCCATCCAACCATGAATGACAGTTTGTTTATAAAAAATAATCTTTTCATGGTTTTTGTTTACAAGCAAAGGAGTAATTTGGAACTGGTAGTCTTGACTGGGGTTTGTATCACTACTTATGAGGGTCAATTTTTTCAGAAGATTGTCTTTCAACTTTTCTGAAAACTCTTTTTCCCAAGGATTATAATAGTAGGTTTTCTTTTTTCCATCAGGACGATATAAGGTACTATACATAACAATTGGCGAAAGCATTATGATTTTTACTTCAGAAGTGAATTTTTTATCAACCATGACTTCTATACTTTCAGCCCAAACAGTATTTTTTCCTAATAATGATCCTTTCTTTTTAATCAAATAATGAGCTAAACTCTCTAAAATATCGACTTTTGGAGAAGCAATGATCAATGAAACCGGGGGATAAAAAGTGAAACCCTTTTCTGGATTAAAATTCATTTTCCCCATCAGGCGGGAAAAGGTAAATAATTTAAAGTTTCTTTGACCTAATTGATACCCTTGATTGTGAAGCATATCAGCTAAGCTATTATTGAGATTCGAATAAATAAAACCTTGAAGGTGAGTATTGTGATGAATAGGTAAGAAAATTGAGTGCTGAGATTGTAAATTCACTTTTATCCTCAGTGAATATTCCCTCCTCTCTTCATTTCAGTTAATTAAACCATAAAATATTCTAACAAAAAACTTTCATTTGGTATAGTAATTAACTATTATGAATAATAACTGTGAAAGTAGCTCATCCTACATCCATGTAGGAAAAATTCAGGCAATTTTCATTTTTTTGAGTCGAAGAAAGCTATAAAATTAGATTAAAACGATCATCAACAGACGAAATATATTTATACCACTCGATAAATGAACGATCAACAACCTCTTTTTTAGGGTATCTTATATAACAAATACAATATTATATTTTTATATTTTATATTTTTACTTAATAGATATTTATATGTATAATAAGCAAAAAAGTTGTTAAATTCTTCAAGGAGGGACATAAATGAATGGAGAACAATTCGTCCTTGGGGCTTTACTTCATGATGTTGGAAAAGCTCTTGAAAGATGCCGTTATTTTGATCTACCTGAAAACCTCCGTAAGGAGAAAGTAAACCATGTACACGCTAAATATTCAGCTTTTTTAATCCAAACCCTAAGGAGTGCCCAAAATTCTTTTTTAAATCCACGATTAAAAGACCTCTTCACCGAAGAAGTTGAGAAACTCGTCCTTTTCCATCACGATCCTCGTACTCCAGAAGAACTCATTCTCCAGATAGCAGATTGGATTTCAGCTGCAGAACGGGAAGAAGATGAAGAAAACCTTCAGATGTATTACAAAGTCCCTCTCCTTTCAATTTTTTCTCAAAATGATAAAAATACAAAGCCACTCTATTACACATTAAAACCCCTTGACTATGAAACGCTCATGCCTACTGCAAAAGACACAACGGAAACCGAAAATTATAAATTACTTATGGATCAAATGCTAACCGATTTTCCAATGATTGATACTCTTGAAAAACTTTTAGGAATCCTTGAAATTTATTTCTCTTCGGTTCCAGCCCAAACCACGCGATTTAAAAGTGATATATCGCTTTTTGACCATTTACGGGTCACCGCAGCTCTTGCTCATGCTCTTTATTTGGATTGGAAGCAGGGTATTCTTGAAACAAAAGATTTTCATGAAATAAAAAAATGGATTTTGCAGAAAGATGGTACTGTTGGGTTGAAAGATATTTTTTTAGTTGTTGAGGGCGATCTTTCCGGAATACAAAATTTCATTTTTAATATTCCATCAAAAAAAGCAGCTCGAAGCCTCAAGGGACGATCGGTATATTTAGATCTCATTCCTCGATATGTCGCAAAATATATTTTAGATCAATGTCGGTTGACTCCCGCCAATATCCTCTATGTGGGTGGAGGAAATTTCCAGCTCCTTCTGCCCTGTTCCTGCGAGGATAAACTGATTCAAATCCGAAAGAAGGTTACATCTATACTTTGGGGCCTCCACCAAGGAGAAATTGCATTTACCTTTTCTTCGGTGAAATCGGACTTGGAAGGCATTTTTTCATTTCCGATCATCCTTGAAAAACTTCACGATACGATGTCCAAAGAAAAACAGCGGCGTTTTTGGGAAATCAAAGCAGACCTCTATGATCAACTCTTTGTCCCTAAGAATGAATTAATCCAAGAGCGGGAACATTGCGTTTCATGTGGACGCAAAGGAACTCCCTATGAGGATCAGGGTGAAGTTCTTTGCCCAATTTGTCAGTCACTGGTGGAACTCACTAACACTTTGAAAAATGCCAAATATCTTGTTGAAAAAAGAATATCCTCAGATCATCGGTTTCCTCCTTCTTCTATTTTTGATTTCTTTGTTTTGCTTGGGTATAACATTAATTTTGTTGATTCTTTCCCAAAAATGAAAGTCGACGAGAAAATTTATCGGTTGGAAAGTATGGACCTTCATGCTCCAGATCAATCTCTCTTGGATGGATTCCTCTCCGGAAGCTTTTCTTTCCCAAAACAGAACTTTGATCAAATTGCTCTCACCAGTCTTCATTCTGATGACAATGGCAAAAAAATCGGAAGCCCCAGGCTTGCTTATCTCAAAATGGATCTCGATAATCTGGGAAAACTATTCTCTCAAATCGCCAGCAAAGAAAAAGAACGCTCTGGAGAAGCGACCTCGTTTTCTCGCATTCGGACTCTTTCGAGACGCATTGAGCTCTTTTTTAATTTCTACCTGGTACACCTAATTCGAAAGTACGATCCAGATCAAACCAAAATTTATCCGGTTTTTGTAGGTGGTGATGATTTATTCATAGTTGGAAATTGGGAAGCTACTATTGACCTGGCTAGAAAAATAAGAGAATCGTTTCAAGAATATACCGGCAAGAACCCGATGTATACCCTCTCGGGAGGGATGGTGTGCGTTCCTTATGATTATCCGGTTATTCGGACTGGTTCTTTGGTAGAAGAAGCTCTTGGCGCTTCAAAAAACTATCTCTATCCAGGAGAAGACAATCATGTTAAAGATAAAGTGACTGTTTTCAAAGAAACTTTAACTTGGTCAGAGTTGAAAATTGCCTGGGATTTGGGAGAAAAAATTGCCAATGCGATAAACCAAGGTCATTCAAGCCGAGCTTTGATTCATAAAATTTCCAATTCCCTCAACGATTTTAATCCTCTTATAGAACAATCTAACCAAAAAATTATCAAACCTCCAGCAATCTGGAATTTTCTCTATCATCTTCGAAATGATAAGGAAATTGCAGATTTAATAGAAGAAATAATTTTAAACAATATTTTCAGAGACCAAAAAATTAGAAATCCTCGTCTTATTTTGGTTGCTAACCGCTTTGCTGAGATGAAAACCAGAAAAGCCTTGATTTAAAAAAATAAATTCTTTTTATTCATAAAAAAGGAGGAAGGTAAGAATGAATATGAGTGCCGGAAGAAGACAAGCGCCTAATTACCACCAAAATTATGAAAAAGAGAGTTCACCAGAAGAACATTGGCGGAAAACCCTTCAAGAATTTTTCAAAACTGCTGATTACCCGGAAAAGGTTTTGCAATTTGAGCGGATGGGTATGGAAGATTTTAAAATTTTTAACCAGCAATTAAAAGACTTTATAAGAGAACGAGTAAAAAGCGTCAATTCAACTAAATTACGGAAAATTTTTGAAATCATAAAAAATGCAAAAGATGGGAGAGAACTTCTGCTTGCTATCCCTCGATTGGCTTATATTGTTGGACGAGAGGATAAGGTCAACAAAGATTCAGTCGGATTAGTGATTACTTTACTCAGTGATTCCATATTAAGTTTGCAATCAAATGAAGACCGAGCAGGTTATAAAGGTATCCAAAAATGTGCCGAAGCGATGGTTGCCTATCATAAGTATTATAATAAATAATTCGGGAGGGAGCATGATGAGTCAATTTTTAGGAAAACTCTTTCTTAACGGAAAAATAGAAGTTCAGACTGGTCTTCATATTGGTGGATCTCGTGAAACTGGTGAAATCGGCGGAATGGACAATCCGGTTATAAAAACAGTAAATGGTTTCCCTTATATCCCTGGTTCTTCATTAAAAGGAAAAATGCGTTGCACCTTGGAACGGGCTGAAGGCAAAGAAGGAACGCGCGCAAAGAATGACCCTTGTGGTTGTGGAAAATGCTTGGTATGCCTCCTTTTTGGCAGCCATTCATCAGATGATGATAAGAAAACCTTAAGCCGTTTGTGTGTTCGCGATGCCTGGTTTGATATTGATGACTTCGAAAAAAAGTTTCCTGCGCTTTTTGAAGAAAAAGCCTTCACTGAAGAGAAAACGGAAAATATTATTGACCGAATTAAAGGAAGCGCCTCAAATCCTCGTACTTTAGAAAGAGTTCCAGCTGGTACAATCTTTAACTTTGAAATGGTTTTAAATATCTATGATAATGATCGGGATCAAATCGATCAAATTATTCGTTTCTTCATCAAGGGGATCCGTATGGTCGAGGATGAGTATTTAGGTGGCAGTGGCACTCGGGGTTCGGGAAAGGTTCGCTTCAATAATCTTACATTTTCACTCAAAAGAAAATCGGAATACATGGAAAGCAACCTTCCAATAACTCTCCTTGAAAAAGCCGATACTAATTTTGACGCGAGTGAACTAATTCAAGCTCTTTTATCACACTTGGAGAGGTGATCACCGTGACCTTCCAAGTTGTAAAGTTAATTCCTTCCGACAACTTTCGGATGCGAATTGGAAAGGGGCGAATGGATCGGATAGAAGACTTGGTTCATGCTGATACTCTCTTTTCAGCATTGGTTAATGTTGGTATTAAACTCCATGGGGAGGAACATTTTATTCCTATAATAGATTCCCTGTGTATTTCATCAGTATTTTATGGTTTACGAATCCAAGAAGGAAAAGTGAATCGGGATCTTTTGTTTTTTCCACGACCTAAAGGTCGATTTCTTGAACCTTCCGATCTTACTCAACGAAAGAAACAAAAACAAATTTCTTGGCTATCAGCTGCTGCATTATCGAGAATTTTCCAAACTTTTGATGCAGAAAAAGAAATTTTTCAGATTGACCTCCTCGACCCTGATCAATTTACTCTTCTTAATCCACAATTTTGTATCACTTCTAAAGAAAGTATTTTTTGGCATAAAGAAAATGGGCCTTTTTTCAAAACTACTTTGGAACCAAAAGTTCCAATAAGCCGAACCAATACAAAATCCCTTGATCTTTATTACCAAGCGGAAATGGAATTTTGTCCCCAAAAAGTTACGTTAGATAGATCTCTTAATCCTTTTCTTTTCTTCCTGATAGAAGGATCCCTCTTAACAAAAGATCTCATTTCGACTCTTCATCTATTTATTGAGGAAGGTTTGGGAGGAGAACGAGCAAGTGGAAAAGGAACTTTTGCATCGTGGGAACATGAATTATTTCCTCTTCCCCAAAAAGGTGACATCATGATGCTTTTGAGTTCTTCAGTCCCAAGACGAGAAGAAATGGATCAACTTATATCCTATGATTTACTCAAAAGAGAAGGATTTCTCTTTTGGAATCAACCAATTGGCAAAAGAAAGAAATCGCATTATGTATTGAGAGAAGGGTCATTGGTCAAACTTCCTTTTTTGGGAAAGAACTTGGAGGTTTCACCGCTTCCTGATAAAAGAGCTATTGCTTATGGAAAGGCAATGGGATGGCCGTTTGGACGAAAAGGAGGTCAAGAGTTATGATACTGTCATTACAGGTCCTCACTCCCCTTTGTGTCCGGAGTGGAGAAAATGCATCTGCCATAACCGACTATATACATGACAGAAATAAAAGAGTTATCTATCTCATTGATCAGGAAAAACTAAATCAATGGCTTATGGATCAGGGTGAAAGTACGCGGTATTTAGTAAAAGAGATTGCTTCGATTGCTTCTTCTCAGCAGGGATCACTGGCTCATTTTTTTGAAGAACACAACCTTTCCCCCCATGATTTTTCTCAGGCAATTCTTCCCCTTGCTTTTCCCGATTCAATGACATTTCGAAGCTGGTCGCTTTTTTTGCCTACTTTAACTGGAAGAAAACCCTATATACCCGGATCATCAATTAAAGGAGCTATTCGAACCGCATTAATGTTTGACTACATTAAAAAGCAAAATAATGGGAGAAAGGGGTATGGAGCAACTCCACATCTTCCAAATTCAACTCGTCAGCTCTATAATGGTTTGGATATTTTTTGTTTACCTGATAAACGATCTCAGCAGTATCTTCCTGAAAATGATGCACTCCGCTTTCTTCAGGTAACTGATACCTCTCCATCCTCCTTCAAATCACTCCGGGTATACGCCTTAGAACGAAAAGGAGGCTCAAGAACTGCAATTCCCACCCTTCTTTTGGGATTCTATCCCGGTACTGAAATGAAATTCGAAATCAATATCTTGCCTGGTTATGAGAAAGCTAATATTCCTGAATATTGGAAGGAGTTTTTTGCTACAGGGACGCCTGCCATTCTTAAGGCTATCTGGGAATATTCACGCCTTCTCCTTATAGATGAAATTGAGCGATTAAATAAAAAAATAAATTTAGAAGAAAATAAATCACTCGTTCAAGAATATACTCGTCTTTTAAATGAAAATAAGAATGAAATAAAACAAGGAGGTTCCCTACTGAGAATTGGCTTTGGAAAAACTTACTTTTTTAATTCAATTGGCTACTTTTTATCTGATGAAGAAAAGAAGAAATACCTACCAAAATTTAAGCGAATAAAATCGGACTCTGAATTTCCTACTACCCGTTGGATGATACATACTCTGGAGAATCATTATCTACCCACCGGATGGAGTTTAATCAAGCAAGAAAAAGGAGTTAAAGCTTAAAGATGATCATCACCTCAATCGGAAAAGCTGGTAAATATCAGAAAACTTGTTACGTTTTTCAGGAAAGAAAATGCTCAGGATGTTTTTCTACTCTGGTCCTTGCTCAACTGCTTGATATTCCAAAAGAAGAAAAAATTTTACTCTTAGTTACCCCAGAAACCACCCAATTCTGTCCGAATTTGCAAAATAAATTCGACCAATATGGTTATCACAACTTAGAAATGGTTTCCATCCCCAATGCTGAAGATGAAGAATCAATCTTTCAAATTGTTCTTATTCTCACTAAAATAGTCAAAGAGGGCGAACGCGTCATTCTCGATGTCACCCACTCTTTTCGAAGTCTCCCTTTTGTTTACTTTGTTTCAATTCTTTTTTTACGAGCCTTTAAAAATGTCAGTATTGAAGGTATTTACTACGGAGCTTTTGAAGAAGGAAGAGAATCTAATCCCATTATCGACCTTACTCCCCTCTTCTCAATGGCCTTTTGGTTCCACGCCGTACAGACTTTCCGAGAAACCGGCAGTGTTCAACCACTTTGGGAAATTGCTTGTCGAGAATCCTCTCGGATCTTTCAGCGTGAAACCAATAAAGAAGTTGGTTATAAGCTTTCTCATTTAAAAGAACCACTCCAAAAACTGAGTCTTTCAACATCTTTTTGCCTTCCTTTAGAAATGGGGATGGATGTAAACCATCTTCTTCAAAAAATGGATTTTAAGTCTGATAAAAGCTCTTTTGAAAACCTCTTAGCTTTGGTTTTCCGCGAGATATCTGAAGAGTTAGCAGATTTTACTATAAAATTAAATGAAAAAAATCAAATTCAACTCAGTACTGATGAGTTGTTTCGAGAATATAAAATTGCAGAATGGTACAGCCGACATGGAAATCCTGACCATTGCCTCATTATCTTGGGAGAACTGATGATTAATTGGCTGATTAAAACCCGCAATATGGGAAATTGGTTGGAATATAACACAACCCGTGAGCGAGCTCGAAGAATTCTGAACGGTATGTCAAATCGATCTCGAGAGGGGATTGGACCAGATAATGTCCTCAAAGAAATCGGCGATCTTTGGAGCTCAATTGGAAACCAAAGAAATGAATTTGCTCATGCTGGTTTTAAAGATCAAATCATTGGAATTAAAGGAAAGAAAGATAAAGTAAATGAACTCTGCTCCAAGGTCGCTTGTTTGCTGAAGGAGGATTTAATTCATACTTTTCCTTTGAATGAAAGGAAAAAATTACTCATTGTTCCCTTTGGATTATCACCAGGAGTTTTGTATTCAGCAGCACTTTTGAGTCGATTTGATGACCTTTTGATAGTCTTTTCTAAAGAAACTCAACCGCTGCTATTAACCGCTCTTGATGAAATTCGAAAAAGTAAAAAAATTCTTGACCAAAATATATTTATCTTTTTGTTGGACGACGCTCATACTGATTTTATTCCATTAAATCAATTAAAAAACCATAAAGTTGAATCTCTAAATGGAAAACAGTCATCCATCGATCACTTCCTAAGTGAATATGACTGTATTGAAGGTTGCATTACCGGAGGGACAACTGCTATGCAATATATAATAGAGCGGTTGCTTAATATTGCCCAAAGTTACGGAGTATTTAACCTTAAACGCTTTGCCCTCATTGATAAGCGTTCTATTGAAGACCAAAAAACCAACCCATTTGTTTTAGGAGAAAAATTTTTGCTCGACCAACAAATGTAAAGAAATTAAAAGATTTAATCCATATTATGACCCTTTCCTCTCGGTAGGAGAGGCATTATCCCTTTTTCCCTTGCACCATCAGGTGAGAACGATTAATGTAGTGACATGCCACGGCATGTCCAATCTTGGATTTTCATTCTTATCCTTATATTTTCCCATTTTCCTTTTTTTTCCACTCCTCTGGTGGGAGAGAACTTTCTTCTATTAATTTCCTCTCCCCCAGGTGGGAGAAGATAAAGGTGAGGTGAGACATATTTAACTTATAAACTTCCACATCAAAAATCCAAAGCTGGTTTTCGTTCTGAGTTCTTACCCTCACCCCAACCTTCTCTCATCTAATGAGAAGGAGCAATTCGATCAAAGAGGAAATGTTCATTTATGATGCGTCATCCTCACGCGGAAAAGTACCGTTCAGGATGATACTTATAGTGTCAGATGAAATCTTCAAGGCTTCAAAAGACGATACTTCATTCACCCTCAAAAATCTTTCCCTCTTAATACTGGCTTTTTGGCTCTCCTGATTGAATATTTTATAAATTTTCAACGTTCACCTCTCCCACGGCACCATTGGCAAACCCCACTTCCATTACACCAGATGCAGGGATCATCACTGGGCTTTCCATATCCTGGATAGTTTTTCTTGCCTGATCCTTTACAGTGATTACAGCG
>JAAYUT010000572.1 GCA_012517485.1 Candidatus Atribacter fermentans | reverse complement strand
CGAAGTGATTTAGCTTTCCATGCGATTAAAAATGCCACAAAAGCCTTTAAAACATCGCCTCCGATAAAAGGATAAAATCCAGTTTTTAAAGTAAACTCAAATGTAACTTGTGCTTGTACTATAAATTTCATAACCACCCATAAATATATAAGACCGGGCAGATAAGGTAAAACTATTGCAACAAAACTTAAAATAAGCAGATAATAAAAACTTGTCTTTTTCCTTTTTTGTGCAACCCAGGAAAAAAAGGGGGAAAGAAATAAATAACCCAAGAGGAAACCAAAAGTGGGTTTTAAGATATAACCAGGACCACCATAGGGCGGAGTGGCAAATACCGGTACACCCATTAATCCTAAAAGAATGTAGATCAACCATCCGAATCCATTTTCTATGGGTGAAAAAGAAATAATACCTAATACATAAATTCCTGGAAGTAGGCTAAATGGGACAATCGCCGAACCAAATCGAATCAGCTGAGTTACGACCACTATGATGGCACATAAAAAAGCACCTCTAACTAGATTACGTGGAGTAAGAATCAATTTGACTTTCCCCCATCTGTATTGAATCTCAATTATATCTGAGGTTGGTCATCCATGATTAATGATATTTCGCCCCAAGACAATCGATATCTTTTCCCTTGCTGAATCAACCAAAGCCCTCCGTATTCATCAATTCTTTCAACTCGAGCTTGATATCTCTTCCCTTGTTTTTCGTGGGTTACTATGCGTCCCAACACCATGGAACGCTTGGAATACTCAGCAAGCAGGTGTTGTGCTTGATCATTCTCTCTCCAATTACCATACCAAGAAGAAAAAATCGATAAAAACTTTTGTAAAAATTGATCGGCTATAATTTCTTTTTTCCCTTCTATGAATAGAGAAGTTGCGGATTCTTGAAGCATTTGAGGAAAGCTTTCTCTTTTGACATTCAAGTTTACTCCTACACCAGCAATAACCCACTGAAATCGATCTGACTGAACCATACTTTCCAATAAAATTCCAGCGATTTTTTTCCCGTTTAAATAAACATCGTTTGGCCATTTAAGTTGCGGTTGAAAACCCACCTTTTCCATAGTTTGTGCTAAACTTAGACCAAGAATTAAAGCAAGTTGCGGACATTGTTCGGGATTTTTATTTACCGGTCTGAGTAACAATGAAAAACATAAGCTTTCCCCAGCAACCGAAAACCAGTGTTTTCCACATCTCCCCTTCCCAGCAGTTTGTTGTTCAGTTATCACCAACAATCCTTCTGGTTCTCCCTGCTCGGCAAACTGGCGAGCCACTTGATTCGTCGAATTAACCTTAGAATAAAAAAGAATTCGAAATTTTTGATACGGTTTCACTTTATATACCATTTTGTTTTTTTGTTTTGACTATAAATCTGTTAATTTTTATAAACATAGCTTTGAACCATATACCTAAAATCCGATTTTTTCCTCAAGATACAAAAAAAAGAGAATTTTACTCCTTATAAAAGTCTATCTGCATGGTGAAAAAAGAAAGCTTGAGGGTCATATTAATGCCGGAAGGTCATTTCTAAGTTTTTTCATTATCTTAAAACCGTTTGCCAGCTTTAT
>JAAYUT010000571.1 GCA_012517485.1 Candidatus Atribacter fermentans | reverse complement strand
TTCTCGTTTCACCCAAGGGCATCGTTTTTTGTCAAAAAACTCTCAAGATTTATTAAAAGCTGATGATTATTTTCCAGTATTAGAAAATCTGAAGGTTATAGTTGATCCAATTCAAAGAAGAGCAATGATTGAGCAAGCCTTGGATAGAGAAGCAAAAAGGATTAGTGGTCATTGGTTGAAAGATGAAGATCTGATCAATGAAGTTACTTTCTTAGTCGAATATCCCGATGCAGCCTTAGGGAGTTTTCATGACAAGTATTTGCAACTTCCAGCTTGTGTGCTCACTACAGTTATGAAACATCACCAAAAATACTTTGCCTGTGTTGATGATGAGGGAAATCTACTTTCTCGTTTTTTGGTGGTTTTAAATCGACCGGCTTCTGGATGTGAAAAGATCATTCACGGGAATGAAAGAGTATTAAAAGCCAGGTTAGAAGATGCTTTATTCTTTTTTAATGAAGACCAGAAAAAAAACCTCGAGCAAAGAACAGAATCTTTAAAGGGAATCGTTTTTCAGGAAGGGCTGGGAACAATGTGGGAAAAAACCCAGCGTTTAAAATTTTTAGTCGCTCGGCTGGGTGCTTGTTTTCCCGGGAATGAGGAGTCTTTTACCTATTTAGACCGTGCAGCTCTTTTGGCGAAAGCTGATTTAACTTGTGAAATGGTTAAGGAATTACCGGAATTGCAGGGGCACATGGGAAAGGTTTATGCTCAGTTGAATGGTGAAAACGAAGAAGTTGCCACTGCTATTAAAGAACAGTACCTTCCGTCTCCGGGTCAAGAAAACTATCCAGAAACTTTTACGGGAAGCATTCTTTCTCTTGCTGATAAAATGGATAATATTGTTTCAAGCTTTGTATTGGGAAGAGTACCAAGCGGTTCAACTGATCCTTTTGGATTAAGAAGACAAGCTCAGGGAATTCTTAATATTTTATTAAACCGTCGTTGGTATTCAGATCTCAGTCAGTGGATTGGTTGGAATATATTAATTTTAAAAGAACAGGGATTTGTAAACCCCAGTGCTTCGGTGATTGATGATGTTATTCAGTTTATAATTGGCCGGTTTCGTTATTATTTATTAGAAACAGGAATGAATTATTCAATCATCAATGCAGTTTTAAGTGTTTCTTATAATGATGTATATGATATTTACCTTCGAATCAATGCGCTTCAAAAATTGTTTGAGCATAAAAGGAAATTTTTTGAAGATGTTGTTACCAGTTTTTGCCGGGCCAACAATATCACTAAAAATTTTCAGGGACTTCCTGCAGTAGATAAGAATATTTTTGAAGAGGAAGTTGAACATCAACTTTTCAACACCTTACAAACTATCGAAAAAGAATTTTATCCTGCTATCCAACGGGGTGACTATGTTTATGCTTGTGAGTCATTTTCAGTTGTTATTCCAGTGCTCAACCGTTTTTTTGACGATGTGTTAGTGATGACTGAATCAGAATCGATTCGAAACAATCGATTGTCGTTATTAAAAAAGATTGTTGAACTCTGGCAACCCATTGCCGATCTTTCTCAGATTGTGGTCGAGGAGGAATCCAGGTGAGTTCTGAATTGAGTGATTTTAAAACCAGCGACGATTTTAGTATTTTTGTTGTTTCTGATGGGACAGGAAAAACGGCTTACTTAGCAGTTCAAGCCGCTCTTGCGCAATTTGATCTTCCTCGAGTTAAGATTTTACGATTTGATCATGTAAAAAATAAAGAAGAAATATTTA
>JAAYUT010000570.1 GCA_012517485.1 Candidatus Atribacter fermentans | reverse complement strand
TGACTGAATTAAAATTTGAAGCACAAAATTTTCAATAAACGCTGTCGTCAAGTCCGAAGTAGTAAAGGGGACAGTCATTCAGCGTCTAATAAAACTCTCGTCAATGGTTGCACTGTCGGTTTCGCACGGTTGCCGGTAACGGCCCGGCGGTATAATTTCGTAAGCGTTACTCGACGAAGCATCCGGGCAGGGTCCTGGTATCCGCCAGCTGGCGGACCAGAATGCTGTCACGGTGCGAGGAGAGTACGGCGCGGTTTTTGCCGTCCAGGTACAAGTTTTGTGGCCTATACGAGTGTCGCGGTACAAGGCTGATTGGGAGCAGGTAATAAGTCAAGGTACGCATAATATTATTTCGTGCACTGGCGCGGTCGCGGTATAAGTATTTACAAATTTGTCTTGGGTGCAGGAGTAAAAGCAAAAACCGTGACGAGCTTATGAATTATACCGTCCGTGTTATGGGCCAGGCCTTTTTTTTTATTTGTCTAGTTACCAGAAAATTGTCAAGGTGTACGAATATTTTTTTTATTTGTTAGTCCTGGTGCAGAAATTCTATTATGACGGCGGGAGGGAGAAAAATTTTAAAATCGATTTTGCCAAGGTGTAAGCTCTTTTGCAATTTTTGGTTTGTGGGTCAGCCAGTGCGAATTGCAAATGTGCTTACACCTATAGTTTGGTAGTGTATAACAACGGATTTAATTAAATATAACAGGTTTAAAAAATTGACTACCTAATCCATATGGAATTAACTCATCATGTTGTAATCTTCCAATTATTATTGCAGGATGTGTATTAAATTTCTTTGCAAAATATTTTATATCAGCTTCAGTTAACGGTGCAGAATCAATAATTTCTTGTTCCTCATCTTCTGTAAGAGTCCATTTAATAGCAAAATTATCTGCCTCTTCTTCTTTATTTCTATCATAATCTGAATAATCAATTTTTTCTAAGAAGATGTCTTTTTTTCCATGCAAGATAATATGTCCGGCTTCGTGAAAAAAAGTAAACCAAAAAATGTCGTTTCGTTTGTATCTCCCCGATAATTGTATAAGAGGAGTATCGTTAAGCCATCTGGTTGAACCAACGATTGGGGCTTTAGGTAAACATGGTGTATAAACAACTTTTACACCGGCTGCAAGACAGGTTGACTGTAATTTATTTGCAAAATCGTTTGGATGCTTGGCCATTACTGACTTGATTTCGGGCAAAGCATCTTTGAAGTCATTTTCACTGTAATCTGGAGCTTGTAATTCTGATGCCTGAAGGTCTCCTTTACGTAACCAGGCTGAGATTGCATAGGGTTCCTTTGTGTGGGCAAGTGAGATTCTGAAAGCAACTTTAAGCTGTTGGTTCAAATAATAATCCTCCCATGCTGCGTGATTACTGATACTGAAGAAAGCTAACAAATCTGCAGTTCTTGCTTCAATTGATTTATTTTGAGGCAACCAACCCTTTTTTATCATCTCTGCTAATGGGAATAGTTTTGCCCACCCAATGGAAGATGTAAGCACATTTTTTCTTTCCGCACGTGCTATAAACTCATCATAGTTACGCTGAATATTTAACCAAAAATGAGCCGGTATCTTTAGTACATGTTCAAATTGCACAGCCATTTCTGCAGTAATGGAGCTTTTACCTTTGATAATTGCTATAATTGTTTTTTCAGGTTTACCTGTACGAATAGCAAATTCTTTTGGCCCCATTCCCAATTCATCCAATTTTTCGGAGAGAGTTTCTCCTGGATGAAAAGCAACTTGTGGAATATACTGATTTCTATTTGCCATAATTCTTTATCTAGGTCAATGATAATCTGTAATTTCAATTATTTCAACTCCTTTAATTTCAAGCCAGATATATTTACCTGATTTATCAGTTGGTATCGGATTTTCCTGGGGTTCAAAAACAAGTCTATAATGTTGATCAAGATCACATGCCCATTGGCCTTTTCGATTGTCTTTGAGTTCATGGTAATGACCTGGTAAATTTCTAACATCCTCAAGTGTTTAGGCGTTATGTAAGTCAAGTAAGCGTCTATTAAATAATTTGGCTCTCAATTGGCCCAACTCTTTTTGACACTTCTTGTAATCATTTGCCAGCTTTTCTAGTTTTTTATCTCCAAAAGATATTTCCACTGCAAAAATAATTGAATTATTTTAATTAACAGCAAATGTAAGTTAAAATAATGTTAAATTTATTGTTTTAAGGTAAGAATTTAAGGATAAGAATGTTATTTTTCGAAAAACGGGACGATATCGACCTGGGCAAAAGGCTCATAATGATTGTTCCTTATCAATGCCCTCATATTCTTTTGCACAGGAAGCATACGCATTACACTTTCTTTTATTGTTCTATCCATAACACCGAAGTTTTCTGCCATGAATTTTGCTGTTTCACCTTCAAGTTGCAGTGCAATTTTGGTACCCATGTTTTCAAATACAACGGTATCAAAATCTCTAACACTCTGGGATGCTAATATAAAACCTACACCATATTTTCTGGCCTCACGTATTAACTCGGTTAATGTTTGATCGTAAGATAACTTGTGAGCCTCATCTATCACTACATACAATTTAATTTCTTTGCTGGGACCTTCGGAAAGCATTCTATTGTAAACTGATTGAAGAACAAAACGGGCTACTGATTTCATTAGTTCAGAAGTAGGCAGAGTTGATAAGTTTATTATTGAGTTCTGATTCAATATTTCAGATATTGAAAAACCTTCATCTGGAGATGTAAAGATGTTATTTTCAAATAATTCTTCTATGCGGTATTTGAGATTTTTAACATTTTTACCCTCATTCTGCTCCATAAATTCAAGAATTGTCCAAATATCATGGAATTGAGGCGGTTCATTATTCCAGGTATTTCTGTCTGAAATTGAGAATCCTTTCTCTTGATATGCCCTTTTAATAGCATCTTTCAGAAGTGGATGCTGAATGTCGCCTAATCCAAATATCTGTTTTAAGATACCTGATACTTGGTAAACATTATTCATGTAACTAATCTTTTCACCAGTGGAACTATTGGTTGATAATTCTAAAGGATTAATATTCATCCCACGCGATGGATCAAATTCGTTTGAATTAGTTGCCTCGATAAAAGTTGTTCCATCCTTTTTTGTTAAGGTATCAGAAATATATTCTCCCTGAAAATCCAGAATTAAAAACGGAACATTTTGTAGGTTAAGTTCGTACAAGAAACCACTTGTTGTTTGAGATTTTCCTGCTCCAGTTGTCCCAACAATTAGGACATGTTGGTTTGCTAGTTTCTTAGGCTTCTGTGTGACAGGATTAAATATTACTTCTTGTTTATTATCTATATTTTTACCAAGGACAATTGAAGGTACCTCATTTATAGTCTCATCGGAAGCCTTATTCTTAATATTTACTTTTGGTATTTCTTTTACAGGAATGTAAATTGCTGGTTCAGGTTGTTCATTAATTTCATCTACTTTCGGATTAGGCTCCTTTATTGGTGAAATTGTTGTGGTTTTTTCATCAGCTTTTACATCTAAATCATCTTCAATTTCTGTTTCTCGTATCTCAAGGAGATTTTTTATTAAATCTTTGCCGAGTTCATATATTTTATTTCCATTGTATATATCAACAGGTTTAGTGACACCGGCCCAATGGATTATATATCCCGATTTCTCGAACTCAATTTCAAAATCCCCTTTATTAATTCTATCAATTGACTTAAATAAGTCTGAATTACAAGTACAAAAACCATTACGTATGGATCTTTCAAGATAAAAGCCAATTAAGGTTGATAATGATTTATTTGCTATTTGAATGTCAATTTTGATGTTTTCATCATCCGAAATGAATTTAGTTCTAAAAGCTTTTTCAGAGTTTTCATTTTTCTTGCAAATTTCTTCTTTCAGAGTAAGACTTTCAGTAATACTGCCCTCACCAGATCGGAATTTTACCTCTATTAAATTAAGTATCAATTTGCCATTCTTTGTATAGACCAAAATTAAATCACTTCTTTTAACAGTGACCTCTTCCTCAATATTTCGCTTTTTATTCTGTGAGAAGATATCTATATGAGTGTCAACGGGAATAAGTACTGCATTTCGAAGTAGACCTTCTTTTTCAAGTGCCAACCGAGTAATGGCAAGACCGATTATTTCTCTGGCATTATTAGGATTATTAATAAGTTTTAGGGCTAACTTTCCTGATATAGAACGTATGATATCTAATATTTTTACAGCTCTAAAGGAGGATGTCGGAATATTAATCTTTTGAAGCCCATCCTGAATAAGTTTTTCAATTTCATTTACCCAGCCTGTAGATACAATTAGCCTATGGCCAATACCGTCCATAAATTCTGGTGTATAGTCTATCAGATAACTTTTAAGGTTAGGATTTGCATCTTCGGGGTTATCAAAATATTCTATACCAAAATTTCGATCAATGGTAAATACCCAATCAGATTGTTCATGTATTCTAGATAAAATATAACGATCCTGCTGGTTTAATTCCAGCTGGATAGTTGGAACATGATCTGATGATTTACCCCAAGTATTATATGAGCAGCTTGAACCAAGAAGATTTTTACCAATCTGATATATCAATACCGAAATTCCTTCGCCATCAGAAACTTCTGATACTTCACATGGAACTACTTTCCTTGACCATGTAACTGCCTGATCCAAAATATTAAACTCTGAACGGTATTCGGATAACAAACCATGCAGAAAATAGCTTCCAGGAACATTGCCTACAGGTCTGGAAACGGTTGTAGTTACAAATTGATCAATAATTACGGTTACATTAGCTTCTCGGAAATTTACTTCAGTCCATTTATCAGGCTTTACCTTAACTTTTGAAAAGAAGAGTTTTGGGAATAATGGATTGTGACTTGGCTCCAATAATTCTTCATCAATTTCAGGTCTGGTTTCTGTTGAACTACTATCATTCATTAAATTGTCAAATGAATTACCCATTAGTTCATAACCAAGTGATCCATAGAATGCAATATCATATCTAAGATTTTTAAAATCAGGAAGTTTCTGAAGTTCCCTAATTGTGTTTAAGAAAAGTAATCCGTCTCCCGGATTAATAACATTAAGTTTAAGAGTTTTAATGTACGGATGATGTTTTAAATATCGCCACAATCTGTCTGCGATCTGGGATGGAGTAACGGATGATATATTGCCCAAATCATCCTTATAGCCAAGTGTTTTGGATAGGATGGCTATAACTTTTCTGATATCGGTAGTAGTACTCTTTGGAAAGATGCTCCAATAAAGATCCAAAACATCTGTATTGACAAAAAAGCTATCTTTTTCAAATGAAATTGCGTTCGGTAAATTAAGTGGCAATATCTTTTCAATTCCTTCAATATCTATAGCTTTGCGAACTTCTTCATCGGACATGCCTATCATTTGTTCACTCCAATTAAACAGAAGTAATTGATACTGCAGTAACCAAAGAAGTTTCATAGGATGTGTTGGAGCCAATAACAGGAGTTCTTCAGGATCATCACTAGACCCCAGTTTTATGTGGACGGTATCCAAACGATTGATCAGGCGTGTGTTAGAAAGCAGATTATTTACTTCTGCATCATGGGCTTTAGAGATAGAGTCAGTTATTTTTGACAATAGGGTTGAAAAGGCTGATGCATAGGATATAATTAATTCCTTAAACTGGCGTAGATCCAATATTTCAATAACTGCTGATGCGTCATATGAAGTTATCGCATGAAAAAGTTCTCTCCTGGTTTCCAGAAGCGCATTGAATTCATTTTTAAATACTGTTAACTGGATTTTACCGGGTTTGAAATCATCCGTTTCTAAAAATCCCCGGTTTAAAATATCTACATCCCAAACACCGCAACTTATTGGATCCTGTAAAATCTTTAATTCTAATTCATAAAGCAGGTTGTTTAATGCAATCTGATATGTTTCACGGGGTTTAGTCTTAATTCGGTAAAGAAGTTTTCTGCCCGACTCCCAGCCTTGGCTATCAATTTCTATTCTCGTCCGGAATCTATAAGATGCTTTAAAAGTGGCTTCTGCAGTATTTCTAATTTTATTATACCGTTTTGTCTCTCCTCCGATGGTATCACTTTCTTCTCCTCTTAAATAAAATGGTTCACTGATATCATGTATTGGCTCAGTTTTTCCATCTGCCATTGTGCGAAACATGATGGATTTATTTTCATCCAATGCAACGATGCGAATATGCACCAGCCATTCTTCTCCCGGTTCCAAATCAACATCTTTAAATGGGAAATTGACCTGCTCACTGGAACCCTTAGCTGCTTTTCTGTGCAGTTCGCTACTGCTGTCTGTTTCTTCGTCTCTCTCCAGAATTACGATAAACTGTGAAACCTTGGGTGTCTTACGTGGATTTGTCTTCCATTTAACTCTCATTTTTGAATTAGTAGTCGTTACCAGGTTATCACCATCTAAAAACAAGCCCGTGTGCAGTAGTGGTTTACCATCCTTATCACGGAATGATTCTAGATAGAGTTCAATATCTTCACCAGCCAAATCTTTGAACTTCCACTTATCAAAACTTATCTTGCTTCGCCAGTCTTCATCAATTAAGATGGTCTCTGTCCAATCAGCTACTTTTACCTGATTTCTATTTCTGAAAAATTCAAGAAGATGGGTCTTAATATTATTGAAGTTCGGATCAAGACCTTTGTTTACAATTGAATCGATTGCTATAAAGAGGGTTTTATCGGAGTCAATCAAATTATCAACACAATCACTGTTTCTTTGAATTCTTTGCTGAACATCATCCTCTTTTAGTTTGAGATCAGGAATGAGGTTGAGATAATGTAAGTAAGCTCCTGCAGTTTCCCATGTACATTCATCTTTTTTTAAAGCGAGAAGATATTTTAACTGATTCTCAATCCGTTGTTTCTTTACAGGATTTGAAGTAAAAACTGATTCTATAATATTCTGTTCATCTTCCGTGAATGAAAGTATAAGTGATTTTTTGTGCTCATTTAATACTCCTGCCAAATCATACGCTTCAAAAGTATGGATATCATAGCTGTCTTCTGCTGCTCCCCTGAATCCCTGAGGAATGAATATTACTAATACTCCGAAATCAAATCTGTTGCGTAACTCAATAAGTCTGCCACTTTCTATTTCATATTTGTTTGATGCTACAGATGAAAGTACATAGGCTTCAATTTCTTTTGATCTTAATTCAGCATCTGAATTTATCTTTTCACATGCAAACCTCATTACTGAAGCAGGGAGATAATCAACACGCATACAATGATTCCGCTGTTTCTCCAGTAATTTTAGTTTTAAATCATTAAAAACTGCCTGCGCAATTTCTTCAAAAAATATTTCCTGGGTAATAGTTATCATGATTCTGTTTCTATTTTCCGGTTAAAGCTTCGGTTAATATTTTCTGGGCTTCATCCTCAACTTGGATGGCTTCTGCTCTCAAATCATATGCTTTTCGAACAAGGTCTCCGATTTCTTTCATTTGTAAAGTATCTGGAATAGGTATAACAATCTCTTCTATTTGATCCGAAGTAAGATGATCAATTACTGCCCCATGTTTATATCGAATAGCCTGATAGTATCCATATGGCGAGCTAAGAAATGCAAATAAATAGCCTGAGTCAAAATTCTCCGAGCAAACTATTCTTATCAAATCATGGGTTCCAACCCAGTCTTCATAATTCCTCCAGATATAACACGTTCTTGCCAACGTACCTGAGCATGTCATTAAAATCCAACCTTTTTCTAGTTTATAATCATTTAAGCTATTTGTCTCAGTTTTGGAAAGATATGAAACATCATAAGGACGGATTTTAATAATGTCTTTTCCAGCAATATAGGGAATTCCAAAGTCTTCTGTAACAAAAGTCCTTGTAAATCGATTTAAGTAAAATATTCTTTTTGTTATTTCTTTTTCTCCTAATTGAATATTCTTTATTGCAAAATGAAAAATATTCTTTACTGCTGTCTGAGCAGTAGAACTATAAAAATTAGCATCCAAGCGGTATTCGTTGGTAAATTCATTAGAGCTTGCAAGCCTTATCTCAACTTCTTTATTGGGATCGATAGTATCTATTTCAGTTTCATCAAGAGTGGGAAGATTGTTGTATTTGAGAACAAGGGCGCGTGCTTTGCTAATGAGTTCATTAGCTTCATCTCTTTTATTTAATGACGATAAAATAAGATCATTAATTTTAGAAACAGAAGCGGCATCAATTACAGGTGTCTTTAGTTCTTCAAGTTGAAATCCTCGTACCCGCTTGATTATAGCTCCGTAGGCAAGGTTTGTCAATTCTGTAATGCCATAGGCACTTGTCAAATAAGTATATATAAATCCTAGATATTTATTGGGATCTACATTTATTCTTAAAATGTCACTTGTTCCTGCTACACCATTAAGTAATTTTGGTGCAACAACAACACTTCCAACAGTTCCAGCAGCACTTACAAGAATTTGTCCTCTTGAAATAATATACTGTGCTATGTCCTTAGTTAATTCTTTTGAAATAAATCGTGAGTTAATTGGTGGTTCAATTTCAGACATTTCTGAAGATGAAATATAGGGAATACCGAACTCCTTAGCACAGTAATATCTCGTAAATAAATTTGGCTCAATTATTGATTCTACAAAGTCTCCAAGTCTTTTAAACTTAATCCTATCATTTAATTTCTTACCACTATGATTAGTATAATGCGATGGATCTAATCTTGAATCAGAATCTAAAACTTTATTTGAATTAATCCAAAATCCTAAATTAGCATCAAACATTTGTAAAACCTTATTATACATCTAATTATGTTTTTGTTTTAAAAACATTTCTGCAACTTTAGGCAATTCATCATCAACAATTCTGCCTGTTGTTTCTACTGTTGGGAGGAAATCAAGAATAGTAGATTCCGAAAATGGCTTATATAGAGATCTATCTACAATCTCTCTTCCTTTCTCATCTTTCTTATAAATAATATTACCTCTACGGTCTTTACCTACCTTTTTAACATTCGCCATAAAGATTTCATAGGGAGCCATCTGTCCGCTCATACTTTCTATCAATTTTTCCTGATCATTCTTTCTTCGTAGAATCAATACGCTTGTCTGGGTCCCAGTGCGTGGTAGGAATGTTTCAACAGGTAAGTCAATACTGGCAAGTACCTGACAGTTTTGCATGATCCAATATCGTAATGAAGCATATCCCGGATTACTAAGGATACTGTCAGGAAGTACAATTCCGCATTTGCCAGTTCCTGGTTTTAAAAGTTTAATACAACGCTCCACAAATAAAACTTCAGGTTCCATTGCATTTCGGAGGTTAGCTTCCATTTGCCAATGGCCATCTTCGGTTTTGCTCCAACCATGTGCCAAATCATATTGTTCAAGAATCTCGCTGCTGTCAATTTTAATCTTTGCCCCAAATGGAGGATTGGCCATCACAAAATCCATTGAACCGAGCTGAATTTTTTCCTGCACTTCCTTTGGCCATTGTGTGGGCTCTTTAAGAGAATTAACGGAGAATATACCTCCTCGTCCATCATTATTCATAATCATATTCATCTGGGCAGCCTTCACCAGATTGCTATTAAAATCTATTCCAAAAATGTGTTTGCCTGCTTCATGAATATCGTCAAATAATGCTTTTTCTTCCATCTCAGTAGGTTGGTTTGGATTTACCCAGGTGTTTTTATGTTTTTGTCTTAATTTTTCACTAATGTAATTAAAGGCAATTACCAAAAATCCGCCGGTTCCGCAAGCAGGGTCGCAAATTCGATCACCAGGATTGGGATCAAGCATTTTGACCGTCATTTTAACTACGTTACGTGGAGTAAAAAATTCACCTTTCGTACCTTCCAGAGTCGGACCAACAATTGTTTCATAAGCAACACCCTTAACGTCTACAGAAGAGTGAATGAAATCATATTTTTCAAGTTGTGCGACTATATAAGAAACAGTTTCATCATTAAACAGAATCCCTTCTGCCTGTGAATCAAATAGACCTTTATATTCAGGACGATTTTTAACTTCTTTAAACAATTTTTCAACCCGGTCTTTAACTTCTTTTCTGCCATCTGGATCATTCCTTTCTTCAGGACTTCTTATTGCAAATCTTGGCCTGCCACCATATGTTTCATCTTCAATTTTTGCAAATAATAATTTTAAAAACTCCCAAAAAATCTGTTCTTTACTTCCTCCTTGATTAGCATGTATATAGTCGTGACAACGCTTAAAGGCATATAAGAGGTTATTGCCAGTAGCAACACGAAGTCTTCGCCTATCAGTAGTATATATTGATGATGCATCCTCTCCTTTGCGAGGGAAATCATTAGAAGGAAAAACATCTGTCTCAAATTTTGATTTCTTCTTCTGGAAAAAGAGAGTTTCGATGCCATTTGTCCAACAGCCGAATTCAGAAGAAGAAATATCCACCATCCATTGTTCTAATTCTGTAGTCCCACCTGATTTATCCGTTGGATTTGATTTCGGATTCGCAACTAATATTAATATATAGGGATCTTCGGTACCTTCTTTGACTACTACCAATGGCGCCTTCTTAACTTTTTGTTTGTCACCTTCCCAAACTTTTATTTTAAAATCAACTCTTAATTCAGAAACAGTATACTTGTATTCTTCAACTAATGTGCGTTCGAAATTCTGACGTACCTGTTCCACTTCAGATTCCTTTACCCAGCTCCCGGTTATGTAATCGACAATTTTTCCATCAGGAATTTCCTGTTGAGTAGAATAGTCAAAGCCAGGGTCTTCAGTATTAGGTTTATTATTACTCATACGATCTTGAATTATTTTGCTAATTCCGGTTCAACTTTAAACCGGGGTTTAATAACTTGTGAATTTGAAGCATCTGAAAGGTCGGTATAGAATCCTAATTGTCTAAGCCTATCTTTCAGTGCCAAAAAGTTGTTGTTCAGGGATTTAGCAGTCTCATGGCTGTCAGATCCTTCAGGTAATTCATTTATGTAAATTCCGTATCTATTCTTTAGCCACTCGACAAAATCAACTATTGTGATTGGTTGTGTTTTAAAACCCCTTGGATCAGCACTAACAACTGCTAATTGAACCAGGACTTCTAAAAGAAGATTTCCCAGCACATATTTACGTTGTTTGCCTCTGCCTCCTTGCATAAATCCATCTTCACGGTTCATATTAGTCAAACCTGCCATTAGTTTCTTATGTCTGGCAACAAGGTTCTTCCAATTCGATTTGTCGTTGCAAAGAATTTCAACATATTTATCTATTGCAGGAATATCCATCTTCATTATTTCCTGCACATCAGGATTTTCTTTTAAATCTTCATCATTAATAATATCAGCTAATTTATATCCGAAAAAACCTTCAAGATGTGGGCTTGACAAGTATCCTACAAGCTGTTCTAAGGTAGGATTATTGTTGCCTTGTATTTTTGCGAATTCACTTAATTTTACCAGTTTATAGTGTGACCTGAAATAGCTATACATCTCATTATAATGAGCATCCAAAGATTTCTTTGAGAGAGAATCACATAATTTGTCTTGCCCGAGGGTTAAATCAACAAAAATCCGAGGCTGAAAATCACATTTGCATAATCTTGAAAAATCAGATTCACTTTGAATGGTTTTGCAATTATTGCATCTTAATTTTTGCTTTTCTACAAGTGAATTGATCTGGCTAAAAGTCTTTAATGCAAACAGGGCAGTATGGAAATTGAATAGTATAGTCAGATAACTGAACAATTCTCTTCTGGGAACTGATTCTTTATAAACCAGTATTTTTAAGGTATCAAACAGAAATTGCTTCTGATGTGCTTCACATATGAATTTATACTCGGGTACCAGCTTTACGTTTACTGCAGGCCTATCAACACTAAAATTGTCCAGAAGTCTTAACAAAAACTGGGTTTCAATATCCAGGTCATTGAACTTTTCTTCATCCACTAATAAATTGTATTCACCATGCCTTTTTGTTCCCTCCAGCAGATATGCCATTAAAAAGTCACTGTCGCTGGCAATAGCAGTTCCTTTAAACACATTATATAAAAAAATACTTACATCTCTGTCCTGACTTCTTATCCTTGGGTCCAAGAGTTTTATCGTGCTTAAGTGCAGAGGTTTTAAATTTGAAATTCTAGCCTGACCTATTCTGCCCCGGCCCTCAATAACAGTTGTCGCAAAATCAGAAATGATCCAGTTTTGCATTAATCTCTCTCTTATTGCATCATCAACCCCTTCAAAATTTGCCTTATCCTCCTTAATAATTTGAACAAGGCTAGAAGGGTAGAGTGTATCTTTATTTGTAGTCGTAATGACTTTGCCCTTTGTATGGAGCAGCACTAAAAGTCTTACAACAGCTTGTTCGAAGTTTATATTATTTGCATCGAAAGGCATCGCAGGGAAAAACCTGAATGATTTTTGTTTTCTATCGAGAGCCATGTTTTGATCTAAATTTTAGTTAATACAAGTTTACCTACAGCTGATTTTTCAAAAGAAAATAGGTTAGTATCGTCTTCAGTAAGAAATACCTTCATAGATCGTTTTGCCAATATTCTTCTTTTAAACATTTCCAGATTTAAGAAGAATGTCTGAATTTCTATAGACGTTGGTACATAACCTTCTTTTATGCGCATTAAAATCTCAAATAAGTCAATATTTATCTCAAGAGAAGCGGATTTATCTACATGCCTGAAGACAATATGATCCGGGAAAAACTCTATATGTCGAGTCTGGTTACCTACTTCAGGTTGAACTACTTCAAAGTCGGCAGATTTAAAACCATAAAATGCTTTTGTTTGTATCTTCTTTGAATTGTTACTACTTATACATACATTCTCTCTACCAATAATTTCATTATAAATCTTTTCAGACTTGCTTATTGCAAGAACAATATCATTTCTTAATTCGTACGAGTCATCCTGGCCGGTTTTAAGAAATTCAACAAATCTTTTAAAGTATTTATAGGGTAAAAAGGAGTAATGATTGACGTCATATTGTTCCTGTAGAAAAGAGTCATTACCTTCAAAAAATACTTTACGTTTTATTGAATTGAGGTACATCTCAGCATTGTCCCTTCTAAGTGGATCCTCATCGCTGGTACCTTGGGGTTTCCCATTGAAATACTCCTCAAGATAATCCAGGTCAAGTTTTGATGTAAAATTGTTTTTATGAAATATCTGATTTACAGATTCTGATTTAGAATTAAGAAAATAAAGGTGGTTTTCAATCTTTGGTAAAGGCATATCAGCCACATCGATCTTTGCAGCAATTTTAACAATCCTATCTTCTTCCTTTTTATCAAAAATGTTATTATAATAAAGTCTTTCAAGAAGATTCCTGCCATTGTCGATATCCTTCTGGATTTGCTTGCAAGTGTACTTATTAAACAAAACAAATGATATCAGCGATCTAATGTCTCGCATCGTAATATGTTTCTCTTTTTTGAGATAGAGGGCAAGAATTAGTTCCTTAAACCTATGTCTAACTATTGGTCCTAAGTCGGTATCCTTAAAAGTATCAATATTCCTTTTTACATAGCATCTGCCTGCATATTCGCAGTTACCTGGTTCACATGGTAACCAAAACCCTTTTAGATCGTTTTTATCCAATATTATATTGAGTAGTTTATCGAGAATAGATCCTTCATCATCAATTTCAACAATAGCCCGGTTGTTAAGATTAATGAAAGCAAGAATTTCAGGTAGTTTATAATTATTAAATTCCAGGTAATGATGAACCATCTTCCCTAACCAAACATATTCTCTTTTTTTCAATATAAAATCCCGAAGTTTTCCTTCATTAACAGCAATTATTTTTACAAAGTTCCCTTTAGGCTCCGTTGTACCTTCAAAAGGTCTGAAGAAGCCTTTTAAAAGTTCATCATTCTTCTTCCCATCATAATCCTGGCTTCCATCATAAAGTGTTTCAAAATCAAATCCGGCATATTCAAATTTACTTCCGTTGTCTGTTTCCAGGCTGAATTTTGCACCATCGCGTTTTGCTTCTCTTTCAATAAGCTGAATAAAAGCTGTTTTGCCATCACCAGCATTGCCTGTTAAAACAACAAGTTTCTTTTTGCCCTTTAAAACGTCTTCCTTTAAAGCTGTATCAAGTCTTGTTGGAATATAGGTATTCTCGTCCAGCCCTCTTGTTAAACCAGTGCTTAGTAAACTTTGAGAGTATATTTTAAGGAAGTCTTCGAGATTTGGATTGTTGTTTTTCATTTTGAAGCGATATTAAACATATAAACAAATATACCAAAATATAAGGATGGCTCTAGTCTATTATATTATAGCCAAAATATTAGTGTTTTAAAATAATATCAGTTGAATAAGGAGTATTAAGATTACTTAAAGCTTTCAGGACATCAGTTATTGGAAATCATACATATTAACATCGTTTAATTGTTTTGTAATAAACCTTGCATAGAGCTTAATACCAAGATCAATTAATGCTTGCCCAGGATAGGGGTCTATAATTATAAGCTTCCTTCTCTGAAACTCAAAATTCTGAAATATCAATCGATTAATTTCTATATCCCTGGCGCCATATCCTATAATTATTAGAATACCAGATTTAATGAGATTCTCTTTAAAATGTTGGAAAAGTTTTTTAAATAATAATGGCTCTTCATAGCGTTCTATTTTAGATGTTGTGCCAGTTAAAAAATCACCATGATAATTTATCCAACTATTTTGGTATTCCAGTTCTCCTTTACTGTTAGCGATTTCTTTGTAGAGATCAGTGTGGCCTATCCCGAAACGTCTTTTGATATAAACGTCCGGAGTATAAATTGCTCCTTCAGATTTATAAAATATTTAAGTTTCGCAAGTGATTTTAGGCCGCTTGCTTTAGATCAAGATTATCAAGATTTATAAAATGCTTAAATGTTTCACTACGGTTAATAAGGGTATCCATGACTCTTTCATCGTCGATCAGGAATGCCTCAGCTATTA
>JAAYUT010000089.1 GCA_012517485.1 Candidatus Atribacter fermentans | reverse complement strand
GCACCGGCAATAACCAACAGAGGACCCTCACCAGCAAAAACGACTTTTTGCTGCTCTTCATTTAACTCTGTCTCATAATCAATTTGGAAATATTTTGATTTATGAGTTGAAGCTTGATCCAATGATTCGAATTGATGCGAAGAAAAATCCATAGAAAAAACATTCCTCAGCTTTCTTATTTAATTCCATTCTATAAATTTATCAAAGAGCTTAATAAGTTAAACCCTACAAAAAATTTAAAAAATGTAGGGAGCGGCAATTTATTGCGCCTGTTCTTTATTTACTGTAGCGACATGCCATGGCACGTCGTATCTTGGGTTTGTACTCTCATCCTTGCCTCCTCCCACCAAGGAAGAAGGGATTATAATAATATGTCATCCTGAGCGGTGTTTTCCCGCGTGGGGGATCTCATCCTTTAATTTTTTTATTTCTAAATTATTTTTTAATGATGTAATTCTCAGACCTTTAGGAAAAGAAACGCCAGATTGTCGTTTTTATTACTAAATGCTGCTTCTTTTATCCGGCTCACGGTTTATGTATCACTTCTCAAGACTCACTGATTCTAATAAATGAGATTACCACGTCGCATAAGACGCTCCTCACAATGAAGAATTAAATAGGCATTCCAATTCTTAACTAATGCCGCGAAATGACACAACAGTCTATCCTCTCCATTTATAGATTGAATTTCCCTTAAGTTCTTGATTGAATAGCATCCATTAACACTGTGCCAACTAAAAAAATAAAAAGGACAAAAGGACTTTGCCCAAAAAAAGTATCACCTTCTCCTAGTCTTTTCAACACTTCACAAAAAGCAATAACCAATAATGAACTTCCCAGCAAAGAACTCAATGCTCTGAGTAGCCCATTCCAGCTTATACAAATTATTCCCATAATAATTGAAACTAAAATAATCCCGATAAAGCTAAAATATCTCAAAAAACGAATTATTTCCACCCATTCTGACAACCAAATGATAAGGTAAAAAACATTTATAGTAACGATAAAACCCGAAAAAAACCTTCCTATAAATTCTCCTTTCTTAGAAGAAATCACAATGAAAGAGATAACGAGAGAAAGAACAACAGCTATCCAAAAAATGATTGATTTGGGATTAAAAAACAAATGATCAACAACACTCCTAGTCCATCGAATAGGATTTGTGCTCGAGAGTAACAAACGTCCTCCTATAAGAAAAAACAAAAAAGTAGAAATAATATAAAACAGCTTGTTAAATTTTTGAAAAAAGAAACCAATTAATATCCCCAAAAAGAGAAGTAAGAAAAAGAAAGCATACCAACCTAATTGATGATTTAAACTTTTCAACCAAATATCAAGAAACACCTAAAATCCTCCAGTCTAAAAAAATTTATCAACGAGCGGTAAGAAACTATTTTTGGCTATACCCAACAACTTATTATAGATCCTCATACTGATTTGCACACCAGGTAAAAAAACAAACCAAGCACTAAATCATGGTTTTCACCCTCATCCTGACCTTCTCCCATCAAGGGAGAAGGTCAGGATGAGGGTGATTTTTAAACTGTTCACGGTTCACGGTATTTTCAGGACAGACCCTCATGCCACTTTTATGACACCAATTGATGATGAAAATGTCTTCCCCCTCACCTACACCTCTCCCACCAGGGGAGAGGGAAAAAAAAGAAAAAGACCTTTCCCACGAAGGGACGAGGGGAAAAGAAAAAACCTTTCCCACCATGTGAGGAAAAAAAGGAATAAGTCCTTTCTCATTGATGAACGAAGGGGAAAAATCACCTCCATAAAATAGCCTAAGACAATTGAGTTGTATCCATCTGAGAAAGGAGTATTTTTGCCGCATTCACCGCAACCCGAGACAATCTTTTTTCGACCTCTTGGAGCATTTCTAAATTCACATCTTCCTTCTGATTTCGATTAACGATGACGCCGCAGACAGCACCCGCTTTTAATTGAAATACCCGTGCAAGAGTAAAAAGGGTGGCCACTTCCATTTCATAATTTAAAATTCCTAATTTCTTCCACTCCTCAAAGCTACCTTGGAGTGATCGAATGACATAATGGGTATAAGTGTCATATCGTTCTTGACCTGGATAAAAGGTTGCTGAGGTACAAGTAATCCCAGAATGGAAATTATACCCCAATTGCTTGGTTGCCTGGTTCAGGGCAGTAATAACAGTAAAATCAGCACATGCTGGAAAGGATATTGGAGCATAATGTTCTGAAGTGCCATCCATCCTCACCGCTCCTTCGCTGATAATCAAATCCCCTACTTGAATAAAATCCTGAATAGCTCCACAAGTACCCACTCGAATAAAAATTTTGATCCCTAACCTCGCCAATTCTTCGATTGTGATTGCCAACGAGGGACCTCCAATACCCGAGGATACAACTAATATTCTATGTTTTCCATCATCAGCAATAACACTGCGGTATTCCCGATGAAAAGCGATTTCTTGATAAGATCCAAATTCTTGGGCAATCGTCACGACTCTTTCTGGCGCTCCCGGAATCAAGGCAATCGTTGCTCCCTGAAGGTCGTCTTCTGTCATTGAGAGATGATAGGCATAATACTTCATGAATTTCTCCTTTTCCTAAAAAAAAGACACATCCAATTCTTTCATATCCTAACACAAAAAGAATGATGACAATAGATATTCAAAAATAATCTATTTAAGAAAACCAAGGGGGTGTGCCTATCACTGGTCATCCTGAGGCTTCGCTTTTAGAAGCCGTGAGGATCTCATCTGACACCAAACCCGTCATCCTGAGGCTTCGTATTCAGAAGCCGTGAGGATCTCATCTTTTATTTTTTTCCCAAATTATTTTTTAAGGATAAGCTCTTCATGTCTTTAGAAAAAGAAACACCAGATTGTCGTATTTATCATCACTGGTTTTTCTTTTATCCGGTTTACGGTTCATTTCTCACGATTCACTGGTTTTAATAAATGAGATTGCCACGTCACTCCGTTCCTCGCAATGACGGTTTTAGATAGGTATTTTCCCTTCATTTAGCAATAATACAAATTCAGTCTTTGTGACGTTCCTGTTAGCCAGATTTTACAGAGTAATCTAGTCTGTGTACAATAGTAGTCAATCAAAAGAAATTTTATCTTTGGTGGTGATTGAGATGAAAGCATCCCCATGTTCGATTACCATTAACAATAAAAAGAAACTCAATATCACCCCGGGCATGACTATTCTCGAAATCGCTCGCGAAACTTTTCCCGATACTTACCAGACTTTTATGGCAGCTCGCCTGAATGGTGAAATTGTTGATCTCAATACCAAAGTTGATAAACCAAGTGATATTTGTTTCTTGGATTTCTCCCAACCCGAAGGACACCGTACCTATATTCGCAGTTTACTTTTTATGCTCAGTTACAGCATCCACCTTCTTTATCCCAAAGCCCAGCTTCATGTTCTCCATTCCATGAGTGATGGCTTATTTTGTGAAATATCAGGAGTTGGAAATTTAACGACCGAACATTTGGATAGCATCAATCAAAAAATGCAAGAATTAACTCAATTAAATCTCTTTTTTGAAAGAGAAATTGTCGATTGGGAGAAGGCTATTAGCATTCTAAATCATCAAAATCGAGACGACCTTAATCGACTTTTCCGCTACTGGCGCATTACAGCAATAACTCTTTACCGCCTCGATAAATATTATGATTATTTTTATGGGCCTCTTTGTCCATCAACTGGCTACATAAAAAATTATGGATTTGTTTTAGTTCCGCCTGGTTTTTTCCTTCAATACCCACGCGCTACCGATCCAGAGCGTCTTCCCACTTACGTTTTCCACCCCAAATTGTTTACTACTTTTCAGGAAGCCGCTCAGTGGGCTAAAATCATGGAGATAAAAAATGTTGGGGATTTAAATGAATCGATCATTCATGGTCAAGGTCGAGAAATTGTTTCAATGACCGAGGCTTTTCATGAGAAAAAAATCGCACAAATCGCTGACCTCATCACTCAAAGAAGAGGAAGTTTGAAAATAGTCTTTATCGCCGGTCCCTCTTCTTCAGGAAAAACCACTTTTGCTCGGCGTTTGTATATTCAATTACGAGTGAATGGTTGGAAACCTGAAACCATTTCTCTTGACGATTACTTTATCTCCAGAGAAGAAATTAAAACCTGGGATAATCAATACTATGAACGCCCAGAAGCTCTTGACCTCGAGCTTTTTGAACAACAAATTGAAGAACTTATCAATGGAAAAGAGGTTGAAATTCCTCGTTACAATTTTATCACTGGAAACCGGGAACCAAAAGGAGCCAAAATGCAATTGGGTCATGATGGAATCATCATCATTGAAGGGCTTCATGCCCTTAACCCTTTGCTGAGTAAAAATATATCTGAAGAAAGACAATTTAAGATTTATACCAGTGCTATTACGCAGCTCAACATTGATAATCACAACCGAATGTCAACCACCGATTGTCGGCTGATTCGTCGCCTCGTAAGAGATAGCCAATTTCGGGGAAGTACGGCTGAGGAAGTCTTTAAAACTTGGCAATACGTCCGTGCCGGAGAAGAAAAATACATCTTTCCCTATCAAGAAGATGCTGACATTTTTTTCAACTCATCCCTTATTTATGAGTTAAGCATTCTTCGTCAATATGCCGAACCGCTTCTCCGGGCAATTACTCCTGAAAATGAAGCTTATTTAGAAGCCTATCGCCTCTATGCCTTCCTCAATCACTTCATTCCTTTACAATCCTCTTTCGTTCCATCGAATTCAATCTTGAGAGAATTCATAGGAACCTAAACACGTCATATTAAAAGGCACAACTATCTTGCTATCTCAATACCAAAATCCGTAAAGAGTGAGTCGTGAGCCATAAATATTTCCTCCTCATCCTCACCTTCTCCCTTTTTTGTTTTACCTCTCCTCCTCCGCATTTCTTACATCCTTTAATCTATTCCCCCATTGAGGGGGGATTTAAGGGGGGTGTGCCTTTCAATTTTTATTTTATTCCTTTTCACTTATTTCGATATTTTCAGGATAGACCATCATGCCACATTGTGGCACCAAATCAGGATGAAAACCCTTACTCATAGATCTTTTCCCCCTTTCGCAAAGGGGGCGAGGGGGATTTAAAGTTTTTTCCTGCTCCGTCATTCTGAGGAGCAAAGCGACGTGAGAATCTCATCTGCCCACTCCGTCATTCTGAGGAGTCCGGTGACTTTGACCGGACGACGTGAGAATCTCATCCTTTT
>JAAYUT010000569.1 GCA_012517485.1 Candidatus Atribacter fermentans | reverse complement strand
TGCACCCTGGTCGATAGCTGCGCTATGACTATGAAGATGGAAGTCATTTTTTGAAGCATCTATGAAAAGTTGAGAAAGTGATTCGATGACCAATGAATGTTGATCTTGACCGCTATAAGATGTCCAAGCCCCGGATCGCATTTGATCAATAGAAAATTCATCTTCATATCCGACAGCAATGACCCGATCAGGATTTGAATTGTGAAAAATATTATAATCACCCTGATAATTGGTTGCATTTTTATCTTCAAATGCTAATCCAATGTTTTTGCCATCAGCCAAAATAGTATTATACATATGCAGTGAATCGGAACCATTATTGATCCAGATATTAAAGGTATCGGCTCCAACCAGGGTACAGTTTTGGAGGGTGACAGTTTTTGGTTTACCATTCCAGTCTAACTCAACATTCGCACTTTGATTTCGATAACTTAAACAATTAACGAGTTTGACTTGATCTTGCCATATTTTAAATCCACTATTCCAGCAGTGGTAGGCTTCACAACCATTCAGCGTAGTATTATGAGCACTAATATCAAAACCATCATACACTTCGTAAACTAAACAATGATTCAATTCAAAATCATGCTGAGTTCCATGACCCAAGGCAAAACCATCGACATTTTGATCAGGATCTTGCCCAGAATGAGCGAGACAGTTGTTAAAAATACCATGGTGGCAATCATTCTCTCCTCCTGGCGACGCATCAAATCCATAAATAATAAAATCATAGGCTTCGACTCCATTGAGCACGAAATGATGAGTTCCATCAACAAAACCAATCCCGGCAGTTACATGGGAAATGACACAGTTGGAAATTTCAACAAACCCAGCATTTTCAATCCATATACCGTGGTCATTCCAGTTTTTGATTTGAAGCCCGTTGATGTTAATAAAAGACTGGTTAATAATAAATCCAGTATTAGCGTCCTTTACTCCATCTCCGTCTATGATTGGCTTTTCTCCTGGATAATTGGCAAAAGTAATTGGCCCCTGAGATTCGTTTCCACTCTGGGTGGTGATGACTGATTCATGGTAAATTCCTTGACGAATATAGACAGTTTGACCAGGTTGAAGTGTATTGGCAGCATGTTGTATGGTTTTCCATGGTTTTTCTTCAGTTCCAGGATTGGCATCATTTCCTTGTGGTGAAACATAAAAAGATTTGGGGGAAGCTATAGAAATCATCAAGTTAGAAAAAACAAAATTAAATATCAACAAAAATAACACAATTCCAATAAAAGTAAGTGATATTTTCATAATTCCCCTCCTTTTAGCAATGGGATAATTTTAGTACTTGGGCTAAAAATCAGTACTCTCTTTTTTCTGAATCTTTGCCCAGGTATCCTTGAGTGATACGATCCGATTAAAAAGTGGTTTTTCTGGAGTGTGATCAATATCAGCACAGAAATACCCTTGGCGTAAGAATTGAAAACGATCGAAGGGTTTCGCTTGAGCAACTGAAGGCTCAACTAAGCAATGAGTAAGATTAATGAGAGAATCAGGATTTAAGTAATCGGAATAAGTTTTCCCTTCTTCCATCTCTGAGAGGTTTTTGAGAGTAAAAAGGTGATCATAAAGTCGAACAGTTGCTTTTTTCGCAACCTCTTCGGCGACCCAATGAAGTGTGCCTTTTACTTTACGACCGGAAAGATCAGACCCACTGCGGGACTTTGGATCATAGGTACAATGAACCTCGATGATATTTCCAGAAGAGTCTTTCACTAAATCTTGACAAGTGATGATGTAAGCATGTTTAAGGCGAACTTCTTGGCCTGGGGCTAATCGAAAGAACTTTTTTGGTGGGTTTTCCATAAAATCATCGTTCTCGATAAAAATATGACGAGAAAAATGAATGATCCGAGTACCATAGTTAGGATCTTCTGGATTGTTTTCAGCAACCAGTTCTTCAATTTTTCCTTCTGGATAATTATCAATAATGACCTTCAGAGGTCGAAGAACTGCCATGACCCGAGGCGCTGTACGGTTTAACTCTTCACGAATCACATGATGAAGAAATTCAATATCAACAATGCTTTCTACCCGTGAAACACCAATTTCATCGCAAAAGCGACGGATCGATGAAGGAGTATACCCTCGCCGCCTCAGTCCACTAATGGTGGGCATTCGAGGATCATCCCATCCTGAAACGATACCGCGATTTACCAATTCAAGGAGAAAGCGTTTACTCATAACGGTATAGCTCAGATTAAGGCGAGCAAATTCATATTGATGAGGTCGAGACGGTAGAGAGACATTATCTAAGAACCAATCATAAAGAGGTCGATGGTTTTCAAATTCGAGAGTGCAAATTGAGTGGGTGATTCCTTCAATAGCATCTTCATATCCGTGGGCAAAGTCATAAAGAGGATAAATACACCATTTATCGCCGGCATGATAATGAGGTTTTTTGAGAATCCGATACATAACTGGATCTCTCATATTGAGGTTGGGATGGGCCATGTCAATTTTAGCCCGTAAAACACATTCACCCTCCTCAAACTCACCATTTTTCATTTTTTCGAAGAGATATAAGTTTTCTTCAACAGTACGATTTCGATAGGGAGATTCTATTCCTGGTTGGGTGAGTGTACCACGATTTTCTCGAATTTCATCAGCAGTTTGATGGTCTACGTAAGCTTTTCCTTGGGCAATCAGCTCTTTTGCCCATTCATAGAACTGCTGAAAATAGTCTGAGGCATAGCAGAGACGGTGCCATTTGAAACCTAACCACTCAACATCTCGAATGATCGCTTTTTCATATTCTGGTTCTTCTTTTTCTGGATTGGTATCGTCAAATCGGAGATTACAAGTTCCGTTAAATTTCTCGGCCAAACCGAAGTTAAGACAAATTGACTTGGCGTGACCGATATGTAGATAACCATTTGGTTCTGGTGGAAAACGGGTTGCAACGG
>JAAYUT010000568.1 GCA_012517485.1 Candidatus Atribacter fermentans | reverse complement strand
ATTAGAATGTTTTTTCGTTTTTTTTGTTCAATTTGATTTAAAGAACCTCACTTTTGTTCGTGGATTTGGTGAAAAAGGAAGGGATATAAGTTTTGAGACAAAAAATGTTGTCTATAGGTTCACTTTTTACCATGATGCCATAAAGATGATTCAAAAAAAGCCCTTTTTGGGTTGGGGTGGTGGAGGTTGGGCAGCGCGATATTTCTCCTTTCAGTCTCATACTTATTACACCAAGTTTCCACATTCCTTTTTTTTAAATACATTAATCGAAACCGGTATCATAGGATTAGCTTTCCTTTTATTATTCCTTTTTTACTCGTTACGCATTTATATTATTCATAGTTATCAGGATCAGTCTCTTTCAATTACCCATTTTTTAGGTGTTGGAGTCTTTTTTATTTTTTTACATAGCAGTATAGATCTCAATTTTGCCATGGGAGCTTATCAAATTTTTGCATGGACATTGCTTGCTCTTTTACTGAGTTCAATTTCTTTACAAAAAATAAAATTATCTATTCCCTTAATAATCCCATTATTATTTTCGTTATTATTTTTTGTTGTAAGCATTTTTTGGGGTAATGCTGAATATTATTATCAGTTAGGGAATGAATATCGAGCGAATAATGATTTAGTTCATTCAGCACAAGCCTGGGAAACAGCCATTCGACTCAACCCGTGGCATGATGGTGCTCTTTATCAAATGAGCAATTTATCTTCTGATATATATTTACAAACCAAAAAAGATGAATTTTTGCAACTGGCTATGGAAAAAAACCAAAAAGCTTTGGCAATCGAACCTTTTAACTATGAATATTTACGGCAAAAAGCGGATCTATTCCTTTTAAAGGGAGAATTAAACGAGGCTTGGAATAATTATAGGTTTTCGATGGAACTTGCGCCAATGGTTTTAGGTAATTACGAAAAGATTCTTTTTGCTTTTTTAAATTTCATCAATTCTCAGAACAAAACCATGGATCCATCCACAATTAATCAAATCAAGGTATATACTGAGGCGGTTTATCATCTCTATTTTGAAAATCAATCAAAATCTACTCAACCAAATCCACCAAGTGAAGCATTGAATTTTTTAAAAAGGGATATTGATAAATTAATAGGAGGTGGAAATGCAGTAAATTCTATGACCGAGAATTAAATTAAGGAAAAAAATTTTATGTGATAAATCAAGAGATAGGAGTGATTTCACTTTGAAGAATGTAAAAAGAAGACGATTATTCCAATATATTCCTCTATTTTTTTTCGTTTTTGTTTTGCTTCCAGGATGTTTTTTGGTTGATAATCCATATCAACCAAACCCTCCATCTGAAACTCCTACGAATCCCACGCCAACTCCATATGTTTCTCCCAATGCGATCGATTTTACTCTTTCTGATCTTGATGGAAACCAATATTCACTCAGTGAATTTCGCGGGAAACCAGTATTGGTCGCTTTTTTTAGTTTTTTATGTCCACATTGCCGCAATGAAATGCCTCGGATTCAAAATCTCTATGTGAAATATAAAGAGAGCCAAAATTTAGTGGTATTAGGTGTAGGAGTCTCAAGCTCGATAGAACAATTACGCCAATTTCAATCACAATATGGTTTAACCTTTCCTATTCTTAATGATTATAATCGAGATGTTTACCATCAATTTTTCAGTTCTGGAATACCAGCCATTTTACTCATTAATAAATCTGGTGAAGTAGCCTATTCCTATAATCAATCAGAATTGTCGCAAGTTGAAATTGAAAATCTTTTAAATAGGTATATTTTTTAATCGAGATAAGAAAATACCCAGATATAAAGGTAATCTGGGTATTTTCTTCTATAGGAATTCTTCAATATACTTTTCTAAGAGACCAGCTTCATCGAGAATGTCTAAAATGGTAATTCGACTTCTTACAAAACGGGAGAAAAGAAAAGAATCTTTCACTAAAGATTGCGGAAAACCTAACTCTTCAAAAGTTGATGGGGTTTTCGATCGTTTTAAGGCTTGTTCAACATCAGGAATAGCAAATAATTTTTCGGATATCATTTGTCGCAGACGATTCGTAAATCCCGGTTTTTTGAAAGAATCGGTAAAAACCATTGGTGATGTGATTTTTTGAGTTGCTTCTTTTTCGACCAATGGATAGAGAGGACCAAATTTTTCCTGTAAGGTTTCCTTGTTTACCCGTATAGGGTGTGGAGAAGTAATTTTCTCCCAATCGATGGAATCAATTTCTTCTAAAAACCGCTGATACATTTTATGAATAATGAGAGTGGCAGCTCCGACCCGTAATCCATGGAGTGAGGTCTTTTCTCCTCGAGAAAGACTGATCATTTCTAAGTAATGAGCGATGAGATGTTCAGCACCTGAGGCTGGTCGAGAGTCACCAACTAGCGCCATACTGAAACCAGAATTAAGGAGTGCGATAGATAAAGCTTGAACAGCTTCTGATTTTCGTTGAGGGATTTGGTCAGCAGATTCCCACAAAATCTGAAGGGCCTCTTGAACAATATCCCAAGAATAATGGCAAATATATTCATCTTGAAGTTGATTGCGAAGAATCCAGTCCGAGTTGGCAGTCGTTTTCCCAATTAAATCAGAAAAACCTGATTGAAGTAAATTCAAAGGAGCCTTTGTTAAGACGTCGAGGTCTAAAAAAATTGCCGTGGGAGGAGACGCTTCAAAGGTAATTTTGTATCCATTTACTAACATGGGCGCTCCAGGTGAAGGATATCCATCCATTGAAGCTGCTGTGCCTACTACTACATAAGGGATATGTGAGCGATGGGCGGTGAATTTTACCAGATCATTAATTACACCTGAACCGACGGCAATCATAAAGTCTGGTTGATATTTTAGACTCGTTTCCACTTGATATCGAGTGTCTTCGTCTGGCTCTAAGTATTGGGTGGGTGAGTTATGATGGAGTAGAAGAGGAATCGTTTTATACTTTTCTTGATTTAATATTGTTTCAACTTTTTGGCCTGCTGCGTGATAGGTATTTTCATCAAAAACGATTAGGCACTTCTTGCCTAAATGAAGTTGGTCCAGTGCGGATGGTATTTGTTCAGTAAGTGAATGATCAACCATAGTTTTTTGAGTTAAAATCCGGTGAGTTTTACCGCAAGAACATGGTATTTCTGCAGCTTTTTGAAAATAAAAAAGTTTGTCCATAGTTCTCTCTCTTTCTAATTTTTATTATTACTCATATTTTTGAATAGATCTTCATACATGCCGCGTCGTAGCGCTAAATATAAGGATGAAAACCTTATTCAGAAATCAATTTCCCCTTTCAAAAAGGGGGTTAGGGGGATTTGAAATTACTCCTATTCCGTCATTGCGAGGAGCGTCCTATGCGACGTGGCAATCTCATCCTTTATAATTTTTTTGAAAAAAGAATTAAAAAGATGAGATCCTCACGGCTTCGAGAAACGAAGCCTCAGGATGACACCTTTGGTGTCAGATGAGATCCTCACGGCGTCAAAAAGCGAAGCCTCAAGATGACTGATTAAAAGCACAACCCCCTTGTCCCCCTCAATGGGGGGATTTATAAATATGGTATTTTCAGAATAGAAAAAACTTCACTAACTGAAAAAAAATGATAAGATTAAAACATTGAATTATTATCATAGGTTTATTTTGACAGGTCAAGGAGGATGTATTATGTCTTTCGATCAAGATTTATGGAAAAATGCTCTCATTGAATCATATCGAGCAATAGAAAATCTTACCGGTGTTTTTTTAGTGACCCAAGGGAAGGGACGTAAACCGAATATTATGACCATTGGTTGGATACAAGGAGGTATTATTTGGGGTCGGCCAATCATATCTGTTCTGGTAAGGCCTTCTCGTTTTTCATTTATTCATATTGAAGAAAATCCTTCATTTACAGTTTGTGTCCCAACAGATTCTATGAAAAGAGAAATAAATTGGTGTGGAAGCGTCTCAGGTGCAACAGTTGATAAATTTAAAAGCACGGCTTTTACTCCTGTTTATAGTGAAAACTTTTCAGTTCCAACCATTCAAGAATGTCCGATTCATTTTGAGTGTAATATTGTTCAGAAAACAAAAGTTATAGAAACAAATTTTATCCCAGAAATCATTCATGAATATTATTCTTCTGGTGATTTTCATTCAATCTATTATGGAGAAATTGTGAAGGTTAAATTATGAATTCTTTTTTTATAGGAAAAACCAAGAATGAGGAATACTAAAAGTTCACAATTCGTTTTATGATGTATAAATAGAGATATAGGTGTTTTACTAAAATAATTTTTTATTTTTTAATTATGGTATTTTGAAGAATAGTGTATAATATCTTTCGGGTTTTTTCAGGAATAAGAATAACCGCTCTGTTGAATGAAGTTGCTTCAATAGACTTTCTGTTTTAGTTTGATTTAAAATAATTCCCTTCCTGGTAAGCCCCGATTAAAAGAATAGGATTAGACAATCTCTTTTGGGGAATGAGAATATATATCTTATAACCCTTTCCAAAAATAAAGGAGGATACACTTGAAAATATTATTAATTGCGCCCGAATCGAAAAGGGCGGCGAAAAAGAAGGCAATCCTTGTCCCTTTTCCGCAAGCAAGTCTTACTATTATAGCTGGTTTAACTCCTCAAGAGCACTCGGTAACTATCATTGATGAGAGATTGCATGAGATCGATTATAATGGTGATTATGATTTGATAGGAATAACTGTTATGACAGCAACCTCAGCTCATGCTTATCAAATTGCCGATGAGTTTCGTCGGAGAAATAAAAAGGTTGTATTAGGTGGAATCCATCCATCTGCTCTCCCTGATGAAGCAATCCAACACGCTGATTGTGTCGTTATCGGTGAAGCTGAAAATTTGTGGAAAATGGTTTTAGATGATTTTCAGAAAGGGCAGATGCAAAAATTTTACAAGAATGAAGAGCTTCCTTGCTTGACCCAAGTCCCCCCAGCTCGTTTAGATTTGCTTGGGAAGGGGTACTTACTAAAAAATGTTTTTCAAACGACACGTGGTTGCCCTCATAATTGTGGTTTTTGTTCAGTTTCTACCTTCAATGGAAGGCGTTATCGTCACCGTCCCGTTGAAAAAGTCATTGAAGAAGTGAGCCAATGTCGTTCGAAAATGATTGGGTTTTTAGACGACAACATTGTTGGAAATCCAAAATACTCGAAGGAACTGTTTCGGGCATTAATTCCATTAAAGAAAAAATGGGTGAGTCAGGGAACAGTCAAGATGGCTGAGGACGAAGAATTAATTGATCTTGCCCAAAAAAGTGGATGTATTTGTCTATTTGTTGGTTTCGAATCGGTTAACGAAATGAATTTAAAAGAGATGCATAAACAGTTTAATCCTATAGAAAAATATCAGAAATTAATCGAAAATTTCCACCGGCATCGTATTATGGTAGTTGGTTCATTTGTATTTGGTTTTGATAATGATGATTTGTCAGTTTTTGATGAGACTTTGAAATTTATTGAAGATACCAAAATTGACTTTGCAACCTTTAATATCCTCACTCCACTACCCGGTACTGAAGTTTTTGAAAAATTTAAAGCATCTAAACGAATCTTTTCTTATGATTGGACCAATTATGATTTTTCTCATGTTGTCTATCAACCTTCTAAAATGACTCCAGAAGAACTCCAATTTGGTCATAACGAATTATATCGAAAATTTTATACTTTACCAAAAATAATGAAGCGTGCTTTATGGAATTGGAGATACCTCGGTTACTTTCTCCCAGCCAGTCTTTATTATAACTGGGTGTCAAGGAACCCGCACCAATTACCCAATTTACATGATTAAGGTAGTTTTATTTGATCTTGATGGAACTTTAATTTTTGCCGAAAAGGCCATTATTAGGGGAATCCAAAAATGTT
>JAAYUT010000088.1 GCA_012517485.1 Candidatus Atribacter fermentans | reverse complement strand
TCTTTCAAAGAAAGCAAACGAACTTTTAGGCTGGAAAACTACCATCTCACTCAATAAAGGGATAGAAGAAGTATTTCAATGGTATCAACAAAAACATTGTAAAAGTAGCAATTAAATTATTGAGCTATTTAGGAGATAATTAAATTAGAAGAGACATTGTGTTATTTGAGTAATCAACTCGAACTGTCTTAAGAAATTTCAAGAGTCAAAGAGTCTCGATTTATTTTACGAAATCAAAACAAATCTCCAAAATTAATCATAGATAATTAAGAAAATTTTTATGTTAGAATGAGATAAATACCGAAATTTTTAAGAGATAAACTTATGCACCAGAAAAAAATTGCATAAAAAGTAATAATGAAGATATGGTTAAAAATTTAAAAAGAACTGGTAGACTAATTTCCAGAATTTCGCTCAATAAGATAACCAAGATGGGGCCATCCAATCTTACCGATGTTAGAAAGAGCTTTTAAAAAGGAGGAATTCTTAAGGAAACCTGATAGTACAGATTATTGAGGAAATTATGGGATTTATTGGAGAGGTGATTGCCAAGACTATAAATTTTTTAAATCTTGATATAGTCATATTTACCAGTGATTTGTTGGCAATTGGAGATTATCTTTTAAAATCAGTTAAAGGAATAGTTAAAAGGCAAGCATTAAGTTATAATAACAAAAACACTCGCAAAGTTTTAGCAGAAGTTGGAGAAGAAGCAGCCGCAATAGGAATGCTCCGTTGTAAATAAGAAAGCATCTCGCATTCCAGAACTGAGACTTTAAGGAGAATTGTTATCTTAAAACAATTCTATTTCGTATAAAACATTAAAGAAAAAATTCTTAACAATAGACAGACTGGATTGAATCAAAATTATCTATTGAGGTTTTAAGGAGATTTTTGGGGAATGATTACGATTAGAAAAGAAGAAAATGTAGAGGACTTATGGAATTTATATTTACAAACAAATGATAACGAGTATCGAGAACGACTTATTAATCATTATCTTTATTTAGTTAAAATTGCCCTAGGTCGGTTTATATATAATCTTCCTTCTTTCATCGATAGAGGCGATTTAGAGGGTTATGGAATTATTGGTCTTATGCAAGCATTTGAACGCTATAAACCAGAAAAGGGTTTAAAGTTTGAAACCTATGCTTTATCTCGGATTCGTGGAGCAGTTTTAGACTATCTTCGTAGTTTAGATCCAATGACTCGAGGTCAAAGAAGAAAATTTAAAGAAATAATGGGAACCTGGTACCAACTCCAATCAGAAAAAGGGAAAGAACCAACTTTAGAAGAAATCTCCAACGAGATGGGCATATCAGTTCAAGACATAAGCTGGATAATTGAGCAAAATCGCACTGGGATATTTTTTTCTTTAGACCAAGATAAGGGTGAAGAAGGACGAGAGCTCAGTGAAAATATCGCTGATGAACGAGCAGAATTTAATCCTCAAGAAATTCTTGAAAATAGAGAACTGTTGGAATTCTTGGGAAAAAAAATTGATGAATTGCCCGAAAGAGAAAAGCTTTGCATTTCTTTATATTATTATGAAGGTTTAACTTTAAAAGAAATTGGTCGAGTTTTGGGAGTAGGTGAACCAAGAGTTTCTCAAATTTTATCGCAGACTATACTCAAACTTCGATCAAAAATGAATAGTTGGGGGGACCAGAAGAAAAATTTATAGGTATCATTTTGTGAATAAGGATTAAGTGTGTTTCGTTAAAAAAGTTGAGTTAAAAAAAGAAAGATGGTATACTTTTTAGCTGCAGATAGCCAAATTTAAAAATTTTGGAGAGGTGGCCGAGTGGCTGAAGGCAGTCGCCTGCTAAGCGATTAGGCGGGCTTAAACCCGTCTCGTGGGTTCGAATCCCACCCTCTCCGCCAGCTTGAATGAGGGTCATCTTTTGTATACACTGCCAGTTGTAATCTTGCCACAAGTTGATTATCAAAAAACTTGGCAACTTCAACTCATTTTTTTAGAATCAATTATTCAGAATAATTATCCGGGTATTTTCTTTATTTTGGAACATAATCCGGTTTTTACCTTAGGAAGGAACGGAAAGCCTGGGCATCTTTTAATCAGTGAAGAATTATTAAATGAGCAAGGAATTGCTCTTTATGAGGTGGAACGTGGCGGTGATATTACTTATCATGGACCAGGTCAAATTGTTGGCTACCCAATGGTTAATTTGAATTTTTGGAAAAAAGATGTTCATCTTTTCCTCCGAAATTTAGAAGAAACCCTTATTCAATTTTTAAGCCAGTTTCATTTGTCAGCATTTCGTTTGCCTCCCTATACAGGAGTCTGGGTAAATTCTGATAAACCAGAAAAAATTGCAGCAATTGGTATCGCAGTAAAAAAATGGGTTACCTACCATGGATTTGCCCTCAACATTTCTACTGATCTAAAACCATTTACTTTTATTATTCCATGTGGTATTGCAGATAAGGGAGTAACATCATTATCAAAAATTGTTGAAAGATATTTTTCTAAAGAGGAAAGAATGATCATGAAAAGAAGACTCATGGAAGAATTTTCTCATATTTTCAGTATTCCTTTAAAGGAAATAGATCCATATCCCTTTGAAAAATGGTTTTTAACTCAGGATACCGCCACTTTGCTTCATGAAATGAATTACTCTTGAAGGAGCTACACATAAATTCTATTTTTTTATTGTATTCTGAAAAAAGACCTCGCTTGATTCCTTTGATTTACAAAATCTTGATTATCATTCATCTATAATTTTTTAGTATATATATGAAAGAATACTGACTAAGATATAATGAGAGAAAATACAAAACTTACGCTACTAATTGATAGGAGAGAGAGTTGTTCATGAATTTGTTATTTCTTTTTATTCCCATAATAATATTATTTCTTTTTTTCTGGTGGATTTTTCCTCTTTTTTTCCATGGGATTCCCTGGCAACCAACCGACATGAAAAGGGTTAAGCGTATGTTGGAAATGGCAGACCTTAAACCCGATGAAACTCTTTATGATTTAGGTTGCGGAGACGGAAGAATTCTTATTTATGCTGCTCAAAAGTACCACGCCAAAGCAGTTGGTATAGAAATTAATCCTTGGCTTTTTGCTTTATCTTGGATTCGAGTTTTTTTTCTTGGTTTAAAACATCGGGTAAGGGTTGATTTAAAGAACATACATGAGGTATCGTTACAAAACGCCGATGTTGTGACTATCTTTCTATACCAAAATGTAAATGATCTATTAAGGGAGAAGTTCTTAAAAGAACTTAAACCAGGGGCAAGAATTATTTCATATGTTTGGATATTAAAAGACTGGGATCCTGATCTGGTAGACCAGGAATATCGTCTTTATAAATATATTCGATAATAACTTTCAGAAACAGAGCTGGTTAAAATTAAAAATCATGGATAATGAGAAACCTTTTCAATGAATAGATGAAAACTTTAAGTTGGAAAAAAGGATAAAGTATCACTGGATATATTT
>JAAYUT010000567.1 GCA_012517485.1 Candidatus Atribacter fermentans | reverse complement strand
CAACCTTTAAATAAGGTTGAACCAATTCATTTACTGAGTATTCATAAGCCGGGATAGCCTAGCCAGGTAAGGCGCGGGCCTTGAGAGCCCGTGGAGCTTTGCTCCTCCAGGGTTCAAATCCCTGTCCCGGCGTATTTATTATCTGATTTAATTTATTTAGAAGTAGGAACTTTGACGTTCTTTAATTTCTTTTCTGACTCAATTTTTTCTTTGTTTAACTGTTTTTTTATTTCTATTTCTGCTAAACTTAGTTGAAAAGCGCTTATGAGTTTGGTTACCTTAGATTCCATATTGACAGTATAAAGCTGGGCATTCCCCACTTTTTTAGTTTTTTTAACCAGGCCATATTCTTCTAATTCTTCTAAAAATTCGTATAATGTACTACGGGCGATCTTTGAATAGTTTGCAATGTCTGTTTTTGTGTATTCAGTTTCTGGATGTGATATGAAAAGATCAATTACTTTAACTCGGGGGCTTTCTCCAAAGATATCTGTCAACATTATGTCACCTTGTATTTTTTTACTACAAACTTGTATAAAAAACTAACGGTATATATTTATTACTATTTATTTAATTAGTATTATGAAACTTGAACTCAAGGAGAGAATCTTGTTCAATTTACTGAGTCATGGTTATGTGGGTAAAAAACACACGCCAGTTGTCAACGCCTGCAAAGGATTCCCTAAACATGAAATATATCTAGTTAAGGAGGAAATCGATAATCTAGTTATAGAGGGTTATTTGGTACCTAAACCAACAGGACATGGCCTTGATGTTTCTATAAATCCTCATAGATTAGCCAAAATTAAGAATTTGCCTGGGATTAAGAAAATTCTACAGATGAATCCATATTTAAAGGGGAGATTAAATTTCTGAGTTTTTTGTTTCTACAGAGGAATTTGTTTCACCAGGGTTCAAATCCCTGTCCCGGTGTACTTTTTAACTTATTTTGATTTTATTTTAAATTGCATAATCTTATTGAAATCATTTAACACTTCATTGCCGCGTACTTCAAAGATACATGGCTTTGATTTCCCCACATTTTTAGTCTGCTTTATTTTTTGCTTTCATTCCTTCACTTATATCCAGACTATAGATATCTTCTATAAACTTGCCTGGAACATATACAGTTGCTTGCATATAGCCTTTCCAGGCTGACATCCATACAATGGTTCTTCTTTTTTTCTATACTTTACACAGCCAGGCCTTCCCATCTTTATAATATCTCCACGTATATTCCAAATTATTCTCATCAAATAGTTTCAGTAAATTCTGTATGCTTCAAACGATGGGCCAAGTATTTCTTCAAGAACTTTATTATCTGGATATAAATTTTCATCACGTAATTCAATATTATTTACTGTTTCCATACAGTTTCCCTCAATATTTTAAATATTTAATGAATTGTACTGATAACTAATGGGATTGTATAATACTAATAAGAATTGGCCATGACGATTAGCAAGTCTTGATAATGTAATTTTATTAGTTCATTCATTAGATCCTTTAAATATTTTTAAGAAAACACTCCGTTCTGAGAAAGAACTCTCGACCTTGACTCCGTAGCTTTTAAACAAACTTTCAAACTCTATTACCATAAGTTTGGCATGATTAATGCCTAGATTGTGAGTCATTATTATTGTGTAATAGTCATCATCTTCTGTGTGATCTATCGAGTCCTGACCTAACATACTCCTATTAAGTACTATTCCATCGATTAATTCCTGTAAACTGCATTCTTTAAGAGGTTTCTGATAAAGCCATTCTATTGCAAACTCCAGTGGTTTTTGATCCTTCACGTATACTCTGAAATGCTCCATATCAGCAGTTTTTAATAACATTTTAGCAGCATTTTTAGTGAAAATTATTGATAAATGACTCAGTTCTCTTCCTATTCGCATCCAGGTCTCTTCTTCAATGGTTAATGGGGAGTTCTGTTCTGGATTGTTTTCTAAACATTCTAATGCGATTTCTAAGACTTTTTGATGTGTCTTGTGTTTTTCTGCATGCTTTTTAAGTAATTGGTAGTGTTCCAGAGAGATGGTAGTGTTTATACGGCGCTTTTTCATTAATATGTCCCCTTTACAGTCATGCATTATTATTTGGTATTTTTTTATCATTCCTTAAAACTTTCTATACGTATGATACAAAAAACATGCGCATGCCGTGCAGCTAAACTATAAATAATTGCGTAGAAGATAAATTTTTGATAGAGATTTGTTAATTAACATAAAAATAGTAGATTAATTCTTTAGTTGGGGGCTTGAATATGGATGATAAAGTTTTAGGTGGGATAATACTAATTTTTGTGATTGTAGCGGGTGTAGGGGGTGTGTTGTTTTATAATTCTGATTTTAATAACCCTGGTGTTGATAATGACACCTTAAACACCACGAATAATGATACTGCGAGTAATGATATCACTAACACGTCAACCAATCAATTAGCCTTAACTTTACTTCCAGATAACCAGCCAGGATCTAACCCCGGACCATTACCTACCCCTGGTCCTAATCCAGGACCGTCACCCGACCCTGATCCCATGGATAGTATAATCGCTCTTTTTGATGCCTATCTGACAGCTAATTATGACCAATCTTTGATACCGAGTATGGCTGTAGCAATAGTTAAGGATGGAAAAATACTCTACATGAAAACCCTTGGAGTTAAAGATCTGGCTTCAGGGGAACCAGTTGATAAAAATACTTTATTTGGAATAGGTTCTGATACTAAGTCATTTACAGCAGTCAACGTGGGGCAACTGGTGAGTGCTGGATTAATGAGTTGGGATGATCCTGTATCTAAGTTTTTTTCACCTTCGGATTTCAAGTT
>JAAYUT010000566.1 GCA_012517485.1 Candidatus Atribacter fermentans | reverse complement strand
CCCACTGCTGGAATTTGAAGGCGTGATAGGGCTAGTTGGTAAGCACTTAAACCTGGAATTATTTCAATTTTAATTTCAGGGAATCGTTCTTGCAAAAATTGATGAATCTGAAAATAACTAGAATATAAAAAAGGGTCACCAATAATTAAAAATGCTGCTTTTTTATAAAGCTTTAAATGAACAATAATAGAATCAATATTTGATTGAATGATTTCTGAAAATTGTGGATTAGAGAAGTAAGGAAAATACAACGGAACAATGAAGGCACTTTTTGAAATATAGGGGAGAGCAACATGATAAGCTCGACTGGATAAATTTTTTTTCATGGAAGGTACGAATATTAACTGACTGTTTTCGATAATATGTTTAGCTTTCACGGTGATGAGTTCAGGATTTCCAGGACCAACACCAATAACAGATAATTTCAAAGGTTATACCCCCTATCAGTAATCAGATATTCTCCAAGTCTTTTGTTTTTTATACCTCCAATAATAAGGAGAGTATTCATATCGAGATTGGAATGAATCAGATCACACAATTGGACGATTTTTTTGGAGCCGTCTTTTTTAATAATTGCAACTAAAGTTTCTGATCCGCGATTCTGTTGAATAATATGAACCAGTTCTTCAATTTTTTGAGATCGATCTTTTTTAACTAAGTTATACACCACTATTGGAAGCTCAGTTTGAGCAATGAGTTGAAGATTAGTAATAATTTTATCCCAGATTATTAAATAATCACTCAAGCTGATAACGCAAAAACCATTTACCAAGGGAGACCCGATTAAGGAAGCCCCCCATAAGGCTGCGGTAATTCCAGGAACAATACGCCATGAAATGTTTTCTTGGATTGCCAGTTCAACTCCAGGAGCTGACATCCCAAAAACTCCTGTGTCACCACTACTGACCACAGCGACCCGATTCCCTTTTTTGACTAATTCAATGGCCTTTTTTACTCGTTGGATTTCCTCACCCATCTGAGTAAAAATCGATAGGATTCTTTTTTGATACCGAATGGGAAGCATTTTTAGGTATGACTCATACCCAATGATTAGGTCACTATCTTCAAGAGCTTGTATCGCTTGGATAGTCATCATATTTGGCTGACCGGGTCCAAGCCCAACAAAGACCAAATATCCCTTTGGTTTCCAAGATAATCTCCCCAGAGCAAAGGTTACACCAGGATAAGCGTTTTTTCTAACTAAAATCTTGGCTCCTCGAATCATTAATGTAGGTTCAGCTAAACCTGGGATTTTGAGATATTTTTGCGCGCAAGGTGAATTAAAATTTCCCGTGACATCCCTTAATTGTTCAAGAGGATATCCTATTAACTTTATTGGCTTGTTTTGAACAAAAGGGAAAAGGAATGGAACCTTTCGGTCAAGAGTTAATATCTCAGTTACCGAGTGATGAGAATAGCCATTTTTTTCCAGAAAATTTTTATAGAATTCTTGGAATTTTTCAAGGGAAACCTCCTTTCGAAATCCGGTTCCAATGACTAAGGAACGAGGTCTCAAGAATACAGCGTGAGGACAATCACACAACTGATCAGTAAGGTACAAAAATGGTTCATCTGGAAGATGAGTTTTAGCCTTCGATATTTGATAACCAGGAAAGAAAGGAGGGTTAAATGGTTCATCAAAATAAAAAGAAATAATCTTACCCCCTATCAAATTACTTTGAAGGGGTTTTAAAAGGTGATAAGGATCTTCTATTTGACAATCTAATCGCTCAGCGATCTCTTCTGGACTAAAACAACCATATGTTTCAGTTCCAGTCGTAACAACCGGTGTTAGTTGAAGATGCTTAGCAATCAAATGACAAAGGTTATTTACTGCACGAGAATGGCCTCCGTTTACTGCGATACAAAACTGAGCAGCTCCATCAATGACGATGATTCCAGGATCGGTCCGTTTTGTCTGAAGATAGGGGGCAGTTAATCGAGTAGCGATTCCAAGACAGCCAATAAAAATAAGCAAGGTATCAGTTTGCCATTTTTCTTGAAGGGTTTTCTTGGGATTCTTCCAACCTTCAATAAATTGTATTGGTTGTAAAAAATCTAAATCGGCAATCTTTTTTGCTATGAGAGTATAGTTTTTATGAAAAGGGAAGACGACGGTTTTCATTTATCCAGTCTCCATAGAGATATGATCGATAATGATCCGATTGATTTAGAAACGGCCCAATGAGGAGCGTTGCAGAACGCCTGATTCCAGATTCTTTTATTTTTTGGGAAATTTTTTCTAAAGTACTCTGAATAATAATTTCATCTGGCCAAGTTACACGATAGGCACAGATAATTGGAGTCTCCAATGGGTAAACCATTGATAATTCTTCTACAACTTGATCGATAAACCCAACACTGAGAAGAATGACCATTGATGTTCGATGGCTTGCCAAAGCTGAAAGCCGCTCACTTTTTGGAACGGGTGTTTGCCCACCCATTCGGGTGATAATCAGAGTTTGAGTTCCGTGGGGTAATGTGTATTCCTTTTTAATCCTGGAGGCTGCTGCACCGACCGAGGATACGCCCGGTATGACTTGATAATTGATACCATGTCTATCTAATTCAAACATTTGTTCCTGAATTGCTCCATAAAGGGAAGGGTCTCCCGAATGAAGTCGAATAACTAAATGATTTTGAGAGGCTTCTTGGACCATACAATCAATGATTTCTTCGAGTGTATGGATTGAACTATCAATGAATTTGGTTTGTGGAGAACATATCTTTAAAATGTCTTGGTTTACTAAAGAACCGGCATAAATAACACAATCAGCCATTTCTAAAAGTTTTTTTCCTTTTATAGTTATAAGTTCAGGATCTCCAGGTCCTGCTCCAACGAAATAGATTGGGGTCATGATTTAACCGCCTTAATAAAAAAAATGGGATTGAGAGATTTCATCATAAGATTTTTATCATTAGGATCTATCCGGGATATACTTTGTTGAAATGCCGATAAAGAATGGAAAGAGTTATTTTTTATTATATTGATCCCTTCAGTTACATGGGAAAGAGATATAGCAGTCATAACCAAAATGCCCTCCTTTTTTAATAATTTAGAACTACTTTCTATGATCGATGCAAGTGAACCACCACTTCCACCAATGAATATACGATCGAAGAGCTTTTGGGGAATATCGTTAGGAGCTATGCCGTAAATGCATTTTACGTTATAGGTCCTAAATCGTTCAGAGTTTTGTTGAATGAGTTGACAGGCTTCTTGGTTTTTTTCTATAGAAAATAAAATTCCTTCTGGTATCCGTCGAGCAATGTCAATGGTAGTACCACCTGAACCTCCGCCAATCTCTAATACAGTCATTGATGATGAGAGTTCTAATAATGAGCAAACCATCATTCTGGTTTCTTTTTTTGAAAAAGGGATCCGAGTTCGGGCATAATCCTCGTCTTCAAAAAAACCGATTCCTTTATTTTCACTGGGGGAAAGATAAATAAGAGCAAGATCACTTTCAGAAACTTGAATGTTACAAAGTTCTTGAACAGGACCTAGTTGGATGAATTCTTTGGGGAGGGATAAGTTGACACCTAATGCCCCCATCCTTTTAGGAGAAATAAGAGAGGCAATTTTTAGAAGATTGGTTGCCGAATATAGGCCTCCGGTAAAGACTATCATTCCATATCCTTGTTCCAAAGCTGAAATAAAGGGAGAGAGATTTTTATTTCCATGTAAATTGATAATTTTAAGAGAGTTCCAATTAATTTTTAAGCGGCTACAAAAATACTGAAAACTACTAATTCCTGGAATAATTTCTATTTTGAGCGGAAAGTGGAAATTATTCAACATGCTAAAGAGAGTCGCGTCGCCTGAAATTAAAACTGCAGTTAACTCATATTTTTGTTGAAATTCGATTAATTGACTATACAAATTTTCAATATTAACCGTAAGTTTAAACTTATTTTGATGCTCCCATAAATCAAGTAAATCAGGTCGTCCTATTAAAATTTGGGATTGAGCAATAACCTGGTGAGCAATGGGAAGAAGATATTGTGGATTTCCTGGGCCAGCACTGATAAAAACAATCCTATTCATTAGGAGCATCCTTTCCTAAAAGGCCTTGCTTAAGGGAGAAAATATATACCTCAACCGATAACTGGTTCTTGATTCTCTTTTTAATTTTTTGAGCAATTTCATAGGCAAGTGAATTCCAGAATTGAGAGGCAAATGACCAGCTGGTTAAAATTTGTGAAACCTGTTCGGCAGTCGGAGCGTTCCATATGTCATCGAGGTATTCGTTTGGCAACCCGAATCGAACTAAATGAGCATAGAGAATTTCCCGACGGGCATCGGCAACTTCGTTATGAGTGTTAAATATACTACCAGCAATTTTTACCATTTTTCCAACCTGACCCACGACAATAACTTTTTTAGCACCCTCGATTCGAGCAGTATCTAAAGCAAACCCTATATAGCCAGAAGTACGGATGATTTGCTTCGAGTCCCAGGTAAGGCTTTGCGCAAATTTTTTTCCATAGTTTCCAGGAACCAGGACTAAGGTTTGAAAACCAAGCGCGATACATTGACGTATTTGGAGACGAATCGTTTCCATAAAAGATTTATCCGACATAGGGAAGACTCTTCCAGTAGTTCCTAATATGGAAATGCCCCCCTCTATACCGAGTTCAGAGTTAAAGGTTTGGGTTGCTATCTCAGATCCATTCGGAACGAATATTTCAACCTGAAGATCCCAGTTTTTGGGAAGAAAGCGCAATAAATTATCAACGATTTGTTTTCTGGGAACTGGATTAATGGCCCATTCTCCTGGTTCAAGATATAAACCTGGTTTGGTGACTTTTCCAACCCCTTTTCCTCCT
>JAAYUT010000565.1 GCA_012517485.1 Candidatus Atribacter fermentans | reverse complement strand
TGTCCTAAGGCAAATCCAAATGAAAGTCCAGGTCGCTTTATTAATTCACGAAGACGATCCTGAAGTTTTTTGACCGTTATAGCTTGGGATAAAGGTGGTTTAATTCCTGCTAATTTGATACGGACCTGAGAATTTCCTGTAGAACAACATGTTTCAGCAACGACTATATTAGGTCGAGGTACTCGAATAATAGTCACTGGTATGAGTCCGTCCTGAGCAAAACTCCATTCTTTATAAGTTACAAATATGAATAAAAGAAGTATAAATAGAATTTTCCATTTCAATTGATAAAGCCTCCTTTTCTTTTAGGATAAAGCACTCTGCCAAAGTAAAATACTTAAAACAATAAACAAAGATCCCATGGCTAATTTGGAAAAGAGAATGTTTTTCCGACCAAAATTGACCAGGGCTTTCGATTGACTCCCATAGTAGACTCCCAAAAATACCACCAAAAGGGGAATAATAAAAAAAGTATTATAAAGAAGCAAAAAGAAAAAAGCTCGGAGTGAAGTGCTTTCTCTGGCTATATACATAATAGTAGGGAGATAAATTTGACCGGTACAACCAGCCTCCAATAAAGAGATGACAAAACCACTGAAAATAGCAGCCACGATTAATTTCTTTTCTGAGAAGCTTTTTTTTAAATATTGATTGATTTTAATTCGAAACGACTTGGGAAGACCCATAGAAAACTCGGTTTCTTTTTTATCTTTACGATATTGAATAGCATCTTTAATGCTCAGAATAGCAAAAATGATAAGAACAGAAGCCATCACTCCATAAATCACACGAGATATGATCTGATAAGCTGAAAGAGTTTGCCAAATGTGAAAAATCCCAAGTCCCATTAAGAGATAAGTAAAAAAAACCGAAAGACTGTAAGCTATTCCAATCTCAAAAATTCGTCGACGAGTATGCCCTATAGCCATTAATAAATTTACCATAAAAATAATGGTGGCAAAAGCACAGGGATTGAGGCCATCCAAAACTCCTGCTCCTGCTACCACCCACGGAGTAAACCCCTTAAAACGATTGAAAATAAGATCTTCAATCTTCCCAGTAAATAACGTTTGTGTTTTCTTTTTTTCTTCATTAGAAAGAGCCAAAGTTTTCTGAATCAATTCTTCGATTTGCTCATTGATGGTTTTTTCATCTTCAGATGCAACATATCCAGCATCAGAGAAAATCTCAACGGAGGTTTTATGCTCTACTTGCCAGGTTTCTTCCAAAAGCACTAATTTTTCATAATGTGCTGAGATGACATAATCAAGGTAAATAACCTTGATTTGATCTTGATACTTTTCAAAGACAGGAGGAGTCACATCATTTTTTAAATGACGACAAATTGGACAGCGCGAAGAAAAGAAGAAATAAATAACTGGTTTTTCAGGTATATCAATGTTTTGAACAAAATTCTCAGATACTTCATCTCGGATAATCCACTCGGTTTTTTCTTGAAATGGTGTTAACTGATCCTTGATAAATTGAGCATTCTTTTCGGTTACGATCATAAGGATTTGATCAGGGTTTTCCTTTTCAATGCTTTTGCGGGCCGTATCAATAAAAGACATATCAGGGAAATCGCTGGACCAATTGAAAATTTCCAAAGTATGCTCATTTTCATGATAAAAAAAAGAAGGTAAAACTGGAAAATCGGTATCCGCTCCCTTCCAGTCAGATACTATAACCGGAACCCCAAGTGGTTCTATCGCTGGAATGTTTTTTATGTCTTCTTGGTTCGGAAGAATTACAACCTTATCCAATTTATCAAGAGCTGTTTTCCAATTTTCACTCGTTATGGAGTGCATACCCAAATCAACAAAGAAATTTGACTTTCCCTGGTAAATTTCTTCTGAAGGAATCCCCCTTCCATAAACGGAAACTTCAAAGGCACTCGCGACGTTTGTTCCGACTAGTAATGCCATTAAAAAACCGAAGATAAACAGGTTTACTTTCTTCAATCTTTTAAACCTCCCTGAAAAAAATTTACATTAGAATCATATTTCATTAAGGCGTTCTTTTCCATGATTATTAACATTAAACAATTTCATTTGTCTAACAATCTGCTCGGCAAGAATTAATAACTCAAGAATTTTTTGGTCTTCAATCGATATCAATTTTATTGCTCCCTCTGAAGTCGTATTAATGATATGGTTGATCTTTAAAACCTTGATATGTCGGCAAATTGTTGATTTTTCAATAGGTAGGATTTGACTGAGATCACATAGCGAACAAGGTTTCTGAGCAATAATTTTCAGAATTTCAATCCGCCAGTGGGAACCGAGTGCTTTAAACAACTCTTCCATCCGATCGGGTTGAACCCATCGCGATGGCTGATAAGACATAGATATCTCCTTTTTTTGATTCTTTTAACTGCATCAAGTAAGGCACACCTAATGTGCTTATTTATTCCTATTGTACAAATATGCAATATTATAAAACACCTCAATAGCATTTACAAGGATATCAACTTTCTAGGTCCATTTTTATTATTTTAATGGAAATCATTCTTGACAGTTCATGTATAATATTTATAGTATTATTGTACTATTATACAACATTTTCAATTGATACCTATGATGTAACGAAATGAGGTCGATCCAATGACAAAAAATTGGTATCCAATTATTGATTATGAAAAATGTACAGGATGTTTAGCATGTGCAAATTTTTGTCCGCATGGAGTTTTTGAAATAGATGATGGAAAGCCAATTGTCGCCCATCCGGAAAACTGTGTTGAGTTTTGCCGGGGATGTCAGAAGGGTGCTTGCGAGAATGAGGCGATTCATTACCCTGGTGATTCCAAAAAAGATTGAGAATTTTATTTAAAATTATTAATCGAACAAAAAGGAGGTTATTTCAATGGCCAAAAAAGGACTTTTATTGTGTGTCTGTCAGGGCACCTGTCCTTCCTTCCATAAAATGAATATATTTGAGGTTCTCAATGAGATTAGGAGAGAAAAATTAGTCGATGTGGTTGCTGTTCATCCCCAGCTCTGTGCAGACGATGGAGATCAGTTCTTAGAATCTTTTCTCTCTGGGCATCAAATTGATAAGCTCTATGTGGCTGGTTGTAGCCCTACTATGCAGGAGAAAATGTTTCGAGATAGTTTTGCTCGGGCTGGTTTTGAATTAAAAGATTTTGTTGGGATTGAAATCCGCAATCTTGATACTCCTCAAGCCATTGAGGTAATCAAAAAAGCCTTAATCCCAAATGGTAAAAATTAGAAAATCCCCGCCTGTACAGGCGGGGATTTCCCGCTGGAATAAAAGGAAAAACTGAGATTACTGCCAATGATGAAAACGAGACATAACAAGAAGGTTCCTGCCTCATACTTGAACCATCAACCGTCTCCCTTAAAAGACGGAAGGGAGTAAAAATTTTTGAAATCCAAATTCATTAATGAATTTCATAGGGATAGGAAAAATATTTTTGTCTTATTGATTGTTTTTACAGGGAAGAACTAATACTGGGATTTTTGACCGTTGGGTTACCGATTGAGCCGTGCTCCCTATAATCAGTTCACTGATGGTTCCCTTCCCTCTTTTAGGGATGACAATAAGTGTAGAATCAGTGTTTTCAGCCGTCTCCAGTATATGATGAGAAGGAATCCCTTGATCTATTCGAATGTCAACGTTAATACCCAAGTGCTGGAAATCAACCCTGGCAATTTCAAGCTTGGTTTCAACTTCTTTGATCTGAGCATAGAGATCAGCTTTACTTTTTGCACCCTCAATTATGGTTAGAAGAGTGAGATTGTTGACTTGTTTCCCAAATGACTTGACAAGGTCGATTGCTTGATAAGAACAATCAGAAAAATCAACTGGTATTAAAACATGCTGAAGTTTTAAGCTGCAGGTTGGAGCACAGGTCTCTGGTTCAAAATTGCTAAACTTTTCCACCAAGACTGGCATGGTACTCAACCGTACTACATCTCTTACAGTGCTCCCCAGAAAAACCTTTTTAATAATGCCTTCACCGTGAGATGCAATAATAATAAGCGAAGCCTTTTCTTCCTCAGCAAAATGAACGATTTCGTATGCTGGATTCCCGATGGTTACGACCGTTTTAACAGATATTCCAAGATTTTCAAACCGTTTTCTTTCTTCGTTGAGTTTTACTTCATCATGAATCCGGAAAGCTTCCATACTCATGCCAGCGGTTCGAAAATCGACTACATGAGCCAGAACCACCTCCTTCACACCCAAACACCGAAATTCTTCCACACAGTGAATGAGCTGTTGAGAAGGAGCAGAAAAATCGGTGGAAACTAAAACTTTGTCGAACATCGTTATCACCTTCTTTATGATTTGCTTAAAGACACCAAGACTGGTTTTGAAACTTCGGTGGTTTTTGGAAACCAATGTTGGGTTCGGTTGGCAATATAAACCAAACTAAGCATAATTGGTACTTCTTCAAGAACTCCGACAACGGTTGCCAGAGCAGCACCGGAGCTCAACCCAAAGAGTGAGATAGCCACTGCCACAGCCAATTCAAAGAAATTGCTGGCACCGATCAGACCGGCTGGAGCAGCTACTGCATGCTCCAACTTCCATTTTTTGGCCCATAAATATCCAATAAAAAATATAATATAGGTTTGGATAGTGAGTGGGATAGCAATTAAAAGAATATGAAGTGGTTGTTTAAGAATAACATCACCCTGATAAGAAAAAAGAAGTATTAAAGTGAGTAAAAGCCCGATAATCGTCCACGGTTTCAAACTAGGAAGAAAATTGGTTTCAAACCATTCCAATCCCTTTTTCTCAATGAGTTTTTTACGGGTGTAATAGCCTAAAGTGAGTGGTATTACTACAAATAAAACCACTGAAAGGAGTACTGTGTCATAAGGGATCTGTATCCGAGCTACTCCAAGTTGGAAAATAACAATAGGAGCATAAAGGAAAAGAATAACAATGTCATTGATTGCCACCTGGACGAGGGTATAAGCCGGATCACCTTTAGTGAGATAACTCCAGACGAAGACCATAGCGGTACAAGGAGCTGCTCCAAGAAGGATAGCTCCAGCAACGTATTGGCTTCCAAGGATAGGACCAATATAGGGAGCAAAGATAAATTTTAAAAATAACCAGGAAAGTAATAACATGGTAAAAGGTTTAATCGCCCAATTTACAACCAAAGTAACGACTAAACCTTTCGGTTTTTTCATTGATTTCTTAATACTAGCGAAATCGATTTGTAACATCATAGGATAAATCATTAACCAAATGAGTATGGCTACTGGGATCGAGACTCGACTAATTTCGAGTTTGGACATAGCTTTGGGAAAAGCTGGAATCCACTGCCCTATCATAACCCCCAATAGAATACAAAGAGCAACCCATAAGGTTAGGTATTTTTCAAAAATACCTAAAGAACGGCCTTTTTCTTTCATTACTGATTCACTCCTCTTTCAATCTGTAATTATCTAATCCATATTTTTTAATAAATTACTTCTAGTTCATTGCCGTGCTAACTTTTTTAAGCTGTTCACAACTCATCCCATTCTTTTTGTAGTGGTTGAAGCTATCTTGGTCTTTTTTGAATGGATTTGTTTGGTTCGACTGCCCATTAAAAATATTGCTGAGAAATGGATATTTTCTTATAATCTCTTTGTCAAGCCGATAATAGACCCATTGTGATTTTTTCTCTCGTTGGATAAGACCGACGCTAAATAGCTTATTAAGATGTCTTGATACATTTGACTGGTTCATTCCTAAGATTGTTTCTATTTCACAGACACATA
>JAAYUT010000564.1 GCA_012517485.1 Candidatus Atribacter fermentans | reverse complement strand
TATACAAGTATCACCAACTTGCCCACAATTATCAATGGATACATCAACCACATCCATCAGTTTTTTCCCACTTGAGTGTCTTGGTTTCAGACTCTTTGTGTAGGTAAAAGAGCAAATTCCAATTGTCTTAACACCTCGTTTTTTTGCTTCAATAGCTACATCAATTGGCATCGAATTATTTCCGGAATTCGAAATTGCTATCAGGATATCTGGTGGCAGAATTCGATGATAGTCACAAATGATCTTACCGGTTCCCTCCAATTTTTCCATATAAGCGCTCTTGGTTATTTCTGAATGGCCAATCATGCTGGGCTCTAGAATTGCATGAATAGGAACCAAAGTCCCTGCTCGCCAGAATACTTCTTCTGCAATAATATGTGAATGACCAACGCCTAAAACATGGACAAGCCCATCTTTACTAATGGCATCACTTACCATTTCTGCCACTTGTTCAATACGAGTACCTTGAGTCTCAAAAATTCTTTTTACAATGGTGTTTACATTTGTAAAATATTCTTCATATGTTTTCATCGTAATCAATCCCTTTTGGAAATATTCTCTTCTAATTCTTTTAGGCAAGGATAAATGAAATTAACCAAGCCGATTTCGCTTTCAGCCGTGATCAAAATATCCATGGCGTGATTAAGTAGAATTGAAGGCATAACATTGTTATCTCTTATTTCTTTTGTTAATAATTTATGCTGAATATTTCTTGCTTGCGTAATATTTTTTGCGGCATCATTCAATAATTGATCGACTTCAGCGTAGTTCCTTTCCTTGATCATTACCAATGCTTCTTGGATTTTACTTTTTGCATCTCCTCCCAGGGCGATGATCTTAAAGCAATCATCATTTTTGTTCTCTTTATGTAAATTGTCAGATTTTTTCTCAAAATCATTCATGGTAGTAATTCCTCAAAAGATTATCTTTCCTTCTTTTTTTTTGCTAAGACTGAAAATTGAATTTGATATTGCTGTTTTGTTATTCAATGGTTTCCAGTTATTGCTAACGGATTATTTTTAAAAGACTATCATTGTATAATAGAGGTTGGGCACTCGGCAAATCATCTACTTGAATATTTTTCTAACGATTGTTCAAAAAAAGTGTTTGAAAAATACTCATTCGATTGGTGAAAACATGATGATAATTGCTTTGTGCCCTCTCTTCTACAAATTGACTGTCTTTTTTTGTCTCTTTGATTATCTGTGTATGATCAAATCTTGGTCTTTTATTTGATTACATCACCAGGATTTTCTTTTGCCCGAATTCTTTCCCATGATTTTATAAATGGATACCAGATAATAGTAGCTCCCAATAAGACTGCGATACTTATCGGGATGGCGCGCCAATCACCTCCAGTAGCTAGAAAACCAGACAAGATAGGTGGCGCAATCATTGGAATAGTTACGTAGGGCACCGTTACCCAACCAATACTAACCATCAGCCAGGCAAAAGTTACTCCCCAAACCCCAGTAAGGATAAATGGGATGATGAGAAGGGGATTTAAAATTATTGGCAAGCCGAAGAGAATTGGTTCCCAAATACAAAAAAAGCCGGCAGGCGCATTGAGTCTTCCAAGAGTTCTGAATGATCTCAGTTTTGAAAATAGAAGCAACCCCACTACAGGCCATGTAACTGCGCCCGACCAGAGAGCTAGACCATCTAGGAACATGCTTGTCCCTACATGTGGAATTACTTCTCCAACCGCTGCTGCTGCTGCGTTTTCGGTAGCCGCCATGGTCCAAAATGGCATT
>JAAYUT010000563.1 GCA_012517485.1 Candidatus Atribacter fermentans | reverse complement strand
ATCAAAGATGTGACTTTTGGGATGGGTGAACTGTCTAAAAAACTCTTTGACCAAATAATACAAAAACAATCTTTGCAGGTCGATACAGTATCAAATGCTACAGTAACCTGCAATGCTTACCTTAAAGCAATAGAAAACGCGCTATTAAAAGGGAAATAATAGAGATATAAATATATATTTCTCAAATTCCTATTTATTAAGACTTAATTTATTTAATATGCTGTCAATTTTAAAAAGATGAAACCTCACCGTTTTCATTGTCATCTGGTGTTGCCATGTAGCATGGGGGGTCTGTTCTGTAAAAATATCAGAATAAGGGAAAATGATGAAATAAAAAGATAAAGGCACGCGAGATGGACGGGGTGAGAGGGTAACTCACTTTCATCTTCATCTATTGCCACAACCTGGCATAAGGGTCTTTCAAACAATTTTTTTAGTCAATCCACTTTACGACTCATTTCCTTTCTGCGATATGATTTATCAATAAAAACGATTTTTTAATTATTTTAATCAAATATGATAAAATGGCTAAAAAAATGAACAGGAGGGATTATAAAAATATGCAACAAAAAGGGATATTTGTCATCACATTAATTTTATTAGTATTATTGTGTTCATTTATGGTGAGTGCTAAGGTAACACTGAGCGCACTATTCATGAAGCAAGCTGGTTATCAGGAAAGTGAAATGATTGAAATGACCGAAGAATTTATGAAGCGAAATCCAGATATTGAAATTAATTTAAATTTTGTTTCATATGAAGAACTCCATGATAAAATCGCCGTCGCAGCTGCCAGTGAATCTGGTGCATACGATGTTATTATTACCGACTGTGTTTGGCCGGCGGAATTTGCTGAAGCAGGTTGGATCATTGATGTAACCGATCGATTATCAGAAGAAGATCGAGCTGATATTTTCCCAACTGTATTGAGTTCGGTAACCTATAGTGGAAAATTATATGGAATGCCATGGCTCAATGATTGGGAATATTTCTTTTATAATAAGAAAATGTTGAATGAAGTAGGTGCTGCGGTTCCGACCATGTGGCCAGAAGTGATTGAAACATCCCAAAAAATGAAAGCCAATGGTATTGTAGAATACCCGATTATTGAGTATTGGGGACAGGGTGAAACAGTGGTCATTAAATATTTAGATTATCTTCATGCAATGAATGGAGTTGTTTTTGACGAAAATAGTGTGCCGGTTATAAATCAGGGGAAAGGTCTAAATGCCTTGAACTTTATGGTTGATAATTTAAATGCTGGTATATATAATCCAGCCTCAATCGAAAGTTTTGCCGAAGAAGTACGGCGAGTGTATTCTGCAGGTCAAGCAGCATTTGCAACGAATTGGATTTATATGTACAGCTTGTCGAATGATCCTCAGGAATCACAAATAGCTGGAGACTCTGAAATTGCTTTAATACCTGGTTTTCCAGATGGGAATAAAAGTGCTTCTTGTAATGGTGGGATGGGTTTAAGTATTATGAATACATGCCAAAATCCAGATCAAGCCTGGAATTACATAAGTTTCATGTGCAGCCGAGAAATGCAGAAGAAATATAGTGCGAGTGCACTTCCTATCTGGAAGTCCTTGTATAATGATCCGGAATTGATTGCTCTTCAACCCAAAACTGTTCCAGTTGCAAAAGAACAAATACAATATGTCTACGATCGTCCGCAACTTCCTTGGTATTCGCAGTTTTCCCAATTGTTAGGAGAAGAGTTGCAATCAGCTATTACTGGTGCTAAAACTCCTCAGCAAGCGCTTGATGATGCTGTTGCGCGGATGAAAGAAATTCAGGAAAGATATTAGAATTAGTCTATTAAATAATATACGCAGTAAGGGTTTTAACCTTTACTGCGTATATTGCAGACTAAGATAATCATGAAGTTAAACCAATATAATCGAAGAGAAGTACGTTTTGCTTGGTTATTAATTATTCCTGCTTTTATTTTTATTGGAATTATCATTTTTTATCCAATGGTAATGGCTTTTTATACCAGTCTCCATCAGGTGGACTTAACTCGAAAAGCCCAAGGGACGCCCTTTATTGGTTTTAAAAATTATTTTGATATATTGAAAAGCACAGGTTTTTGGGCTTCAATCAACCGCACGGCATATTTCACCGTAGTATCTATTGTGATTGAAATGGTAATTGGTTTTTTAATTGCTCTTCTTCTTAACCAAAAATTTTGGGCGCGAGGGATTCTCCGCAGTTTGTTGTTAGTACCTTGGGCACTTCCGATTACCGTTGATGCAATTATGTGGAAATGGATATTTAATGCTAATTACGGAGCGTTTAATGCCCTACTCAAACAAATAGGCTTAATTGATTCTTACCGAGGTTGGTTAACTCGTCCATGGAGTGCTATGCATTGCGTTATTGTAGCTGATGTATGGAAAATTACACCTTTAGTTACTCTGTTGCTTTTGGCAGGATTGCAAACCATACCTCGAGAAATGTACGAAGCTGCTACTGTCGATGGAGCAAATTGGTGGAGAAGCCTTTTTTCGATCACTTTGCCTCTATTAAAACCAACGCTAACCGTTGTTTTGGTCATGCGTACTTTGGATGCCTTTCGAGTTTTTGATATCGTTTATATTATGACTTCGGGCGGCCCTGCTAATGCCACCAAGGTTATTTCCTTTATGACTTACCAAGAAGCTTTTAAATTTTTAAATTTTGGTCGGGGTTCCGCCTTAGCTTATCTTATTACTTTAATAGTTGCTCTTTTGGCTTATGTTTATACCATCAACATCGGAAAACATATCGAATATTAAAAGAAGTGTTTTATAATAATTTTTTTAAACGGATTTTGTTCAGGAGTGAATAAATGATTGTTAAAAAGCATAAAATATACAGAACAATTGTTATCATGGTTGGGTCGATTATCTTAATAATAGCTTTATTAGCACCCTTAATTTGGTTGTTGATATCGAGTGTTGCTGATTTAAAAGATTTACTAAAAATTCCACTGCAATGGATACCGGAAAACATATCCTTTGAAAGATATTCTAAGATCCTTTTTTCTCAGGGTTCTGAAAGTGAGTTTCGGAAAACAATGATGAATAGTTTTTTGGTCGCTTCTGCAGTTACTATTATTTGTGTTTCAATTGGTTCACTCTCAGCTTATGCTTTTTCACGACTTCGATTCCCTGGGAAAGATAAAATTTTATTCGTACTTCTTTTTTCATACATGCTTCCTCCAGTAGCTATCATTATCCCTATTTATCAAATATTTAGTCGATACAGCTTACTTGATACAAAAACGGCTTTAATATTGGTTTATTCTGCCATCATAACTCCTTTTGTAATTTGGATTATGCGAACTTATTTTGATAGCATTCCACGGGATTTGGAAGATGCAGCTAAAATTGATGGATGTACCTATTTAGGTATGTTATTTCGAATTATGATTCCTCTTTCAGCACCAGGGATTGTAGCTACTCTTCTTTTGGCATTTTTAATGTCTTGGGAAGAGTTTTTTATGGCATTAATTATGACTTCATCGGTTGCATCAAAAACAATTCCCATTTCAATCGCTGAATTTTCTGGACGTCATTCAATCGACTTTGGAATGATGACCACCGGTGGAATATTGGCAGCCATTCCACCGGTTATAATTGCTTTGGTTTTCCAAAAATATATCGTCGGTGGTTTACTATCCGGAGCGGTGAAGGGGTAACAAAGTAGAATTTATTTGATGGTGTTTCCAGAATAGGCCCTCTTGTCACATTGTGACACCAGATAACAATGAAAATACCTATCTAAAACCGTCATTGCGAGGAACGAAGTGACGTGGCAATCTCATTTGGTTTTTTTTGAAATAATGAAAAGATGATATCCTTACACGGGAAAGCATCGCTCAGGATGACAGAACTGGATAGTCGTCGGCTGTCATCCTGTATCGTTTACAGGATAGACCCTCATGTCGCATTATGGCAGCAAATGAGGATGAAAATAGTTGCTCGCTCAACTTAACCCTCGTTAGACCACGAGAAAAAAATTAAGTGACGGTGGCTATTTAGAAAGAGAGGCTTTGAACTTACTAAGTTGATAGCTCATAACTCAACAAGGTGAAGATCATTCTTCTTGGCAGATTTCTTGTAAAGTACTCAATACTATGGAAATGATTTTTTCCACTTCTTCCTTTTGAACCGAGAGATTCCACCGGAAAGCTATCGCTAATGAGTCACCCTTGGAAAGGGGAATTAAATAACACTCCATCATTCCTTCATAGGGAATTACAACGTCCAAAACTTGACCAGTAATGGTATTTTCCAGAAGTGAACGATCAACCGTTTTACGAGGAGGTTCGGTTGTTCCCAGAAAAACCGCTTTTACATATTCAATAATATCTTCATCAGTATTTCCTAGATCTTCTTTCATGTTTTTTGGTACAGCTACCAAAGTTATTTCAGTCTGTAAAGTTTTAAAGTCGGAGTTAGGAGGATTCAACAATGAAACAGCATCCATACCAATTTCAATCGGTTGAGAGAACTCGACCGGGCTTTTGAAAGCTACTTTCCACCAGTTGTATGAGAAATTTTCTGAACCATAAGCCGATGTACCAAAAATGAGTACTGTTATAATGCCGACCAAAAAAATCATTTTTGTATTCATGTTATTGAACCTCCTTGAGAGTTATTGTTTTTGAGTATTGTTTTCACTGAATCTGGATATTGTTTTGCCTATCCCATTGGCTTGATGAAGGATCGAGTACTATTCTGAAAATAACGGAGCGTTTTTTAAGTGAATTTTTTTAGAGCAAATCATCAGGATCTCATTCCGAGCTTTCACCCTCATCAGGTGCTGTTAGGCAGAATGAGGATCTATAGAGACAGAAAAAACCTCTCAATTATTATATGGTTATTTCCACATCTGTCCAAAATAGCTTTTTTATCATTGAAAGGGGAGTACCAATCGGGTAAATTGGTAAGTGTAAGTTAACAAAAAACCCGAAAGGTGGTCTCCCCTATGAATAAGTGTAGCAGCATTTTTGGT
>JAAYUT010000087.1 GCA_012517485.1 Candidatus Atribacter fermentans | reverse complement strand
TAAACAAAGATTAGATGAACTACCACGAGATAAAGAAATAATTACCTTTTGTGCAGTGAGCTTAAGAGGTTATGAAGCTTCATTGATATTAAAGTCGAATGGATTTAGCAATGTTAAAGTAATGGACGGTGGTTTAGCTTGTTGGCCCTATGAGTTGGAAACTTAGCAGAATGAATTGTCAATAATGGTAATGAAAAATTGATCTATTCTTATTTAAAAATTGTTGAGTTCCCTTTTCAGCTTTTAGGTGAAAAGGTCTTTACGCGTCATAGCTCATTGTTTTAAAGGGTCTATAGCATTGAAGAATTAACCAAGAATAAAAGATATTCCCTTCCGTTACTTGTTCCATTTTCACTGTAACTTAGGGTTAGGAATTTTCTAGTTTTTTCTTTTTATTTGATGGAAAAAGTAAGTGATAATAAAGATAAAATAAAGTTCATTTGAATTTGCAAGATTTTATATAGAAAGGAATAAAAGAGAAAACGATATTTTTTCGTTTTTTCGATAGAATATGTGGGTGAAACTCGTTGTTATTTGTTTAATATTAGCTATTGCTTTTTTTATTGTTTTTAATTTGATTCGATCCCAGCCTCAAACGGAAGAGACGGAAACTACAGAAAAGAAAGAAGAAAACCTTGAAGTACCAGAAGAACCCCCGGTTATTATAACTGGTGGTGTTTTGAGAGGGTGGGAAAAAGGAATTCTATCTTGGACGATTGAAGCGAAAGAAATGAGGTTGAATAAACAAACATCTCGTGCAAATTGCCCAAATGGTATAGAACTTGTTGTATTTGACGAAAAAGGAGAGGTCAAAACTACTCTTACAGCCAATAAAGGATATATCAACCTCGACACCAAAGACTTCCAATTAATTGATAGTGTTGAAGTTTATTCTACAAATGGAAATCGTATTGAGTCGATAGGCCTTCTCTATCGTGATTATAATAAGACCATTGAAGGGTTTGCACTCTCGAAAATTTTTTTCGATGATAATTACATTGAGTGTCAGAATTTTATTAGCGATCTTGATTTCGAAAATCCAGTTTTTGAAAAAGTTCAAAAGGGTAAATTCAGTATCGGAGAAAAAACCTCCAAATAGCAATTGTTTTGTATTATTTTTTTAAATTTATAAATTCTTCAGCATGATAATGGTTATCGATGTATTTTTCCACTTGGACTTGTTCTTTATAAATGAGGTCCCTAAGTTTATCAACGATTTCCCAAGAGTGAAGAATAAATTGGGAATTCGGAAAAAGGGTTTTATCGCCTCGATAACAATCAACGAGAATATTTTCATAAGCTTCAGGACTATTGATTCCAAAGGTTCCTAAAGAATTGAAATTGAGATGAACTGGAGAAGAGGATAAGCCCATACCGGGAATTTTTACCTGAATAACCAAATCAATTTTTTCCTCTGGTTGAATTTCTATGATCAATCGGTTTTCGTTTGGAGTTGTTGAATGAAAGATAATCTCAATATAAGAGATTTTCTGAGCTAACTTTTTTCCAGTCATAATCCAAAAAGGAACACCCGACCAACGTTTACTCGAAACGTAAAGAGGAAGACATACTAAGGTCTCGGTTTTACTAAAAGGATTAGAGATCTCTTGGGTATAACTTTGGTATTGTCCAAGGAAAACCTGCTTGGCAGTGGGAAGTTTTAAATTTTGAATGACCTCTATCTTTTTCTGTTGCATTGAATTCAAAAAAGAAGAACATTCAATTTTATCTTCTTGACAGAGAGGTGGTATGTCCATGGCAATTAACGAAAGAAGCTGTAGGAGATGGTTTTGGAAGATATCACGTATTGCTCCAGTTTCTTCATAAAACTGACCACGGGTACCAACCCCTTCCCTTTCACTAACCACAATATGAATTTCTTTAACATATCCTGCTGATAGTAAGTTTTCGATAAACCAATTTTCGGCTTTTAAAACAATAATATTTTGAACAGTATCTTTCCCTAAATAATGGTCGACATAATAAATATTTCTCTCTGGTGTTAACTTACTAAAAAGCTGATTTAAAAGGATAAAACTCTTTTTATCAAAACCAAATGGTTTTTCAATAATAATTTTTTTTGGAATATTTAATGGTATATGTTCATTTATCCTTTCAATCAACTGAAGAACTCGGGTATAAATGGAAGGAAGTGTTGATAAATAGAAGAGAATTTCTTGATAGTTCGTGAGTTGGTAATCAGCTAAAAAAGCTATAAGAGGTTGAGGATCGTCGACATCCCCTTGATAATAATTGGTTTTGTGAAAAAGACGATCTAAAGCAGAGAAATCGAGGTGGGGAATTTTATTTGAAAGAGATTGGCGAAGAAAAGATTTGTAGGATTGTACGTCACCAAAGCGACGGCCAATCGCCAGTATGCGAAAGTTATCAATTTTTCTTCGACTGATGATATGATAAAAAGCTGGGAAAATTTTTTCAGTAAATAGATTACCAGTTGCACCAAAGAAAACGAATAACTTTTCGTTATTCATTCGAGATTGTCCTTAAGATAGCTCGGATAGGCGAACCATCCGCGGCTTTAATTTTTAAAGGATATCCAGAAAACCAATAGAAACCGGGATTTACATGGGTCAATACTAATCCTTCGAAGATGAGAATATCTTTTTCTAATAGTAAACGGTGTGTAGGGTGTTGAGGCTGGTCTCTTTCAATACCGAGAGAATCGATACCCACACCTTTTAAAAATTTTTTTGAAAGAAAATGTGCTCCTGATTCACCGAGGAATACAAATTTTTTAGGATGAAGTTGTTGAAGTGAATTATCGGTTTTTAATATTAGAAAATCAACAGTTGTTATCGGAATTTCATGGGGGAGAAGATGTTCGGCTTCGATTTTTTCCAAATTTGAAAGCTCTAATACCAAAGCTTTTCCTTCAAAATGCTGTAAAGGAAAAAGATCGATCGTTTTCCCTTTCGAAAGCATATGAAAGGGCGCATCAACATGAGTGCCGGTATGATACAAAATGGATAGGCGTGATTCATTCGAACCTTGATCGATAGTATTGGTAACTTCGATAACTGGTTTTCTCTCCGTTATTCCTTTATAGGTGGGCATTTCTGGTGATATAACCATCGAAATATCGATTATGTCCATAGAAGTTTCCCCCTTTTAAACTGATAAATCTTATTTCTTTCTTAATCGTTTTATAAGGCTTAATCAGCGTAAATCATTTTTACCGTCATGCCACCATCTACAATAAGATTCGCTCCAGTTATAAAACTGGCTTCGGAAGAAGAAAGGAATAAGCAAGCATGAGCAATATCTTCTGGTATACCTACTCTTCCAGCTGGATGTTGTTGGTGGTCAATGGTCTTTAAAATCGGGGTTTCTCTCTGACTTTCTTTTTTCCAATCTCTGGTTTCAATCCATCCGGGACTAATGGAATTCACCCGAACTTTTTTGGAAGCAAGTGAGATAGCTAAGGCATGTGTGAGGGCAATCACACCTCCTTTTGATGCAGAATAGGCTTC
>JAAYUT010000562.1 GCA_012517485.1 Candidatus Atribacter fermentans | reverse complement strand
GGCTTTGGCTGCCTGGATGACTTGGAAGTGTGCTGTTGTGAATATTCCTTATGGTGGAGCCAAGGGAGCTGTTCGGTGTGATCCTTTAAAGTTAACAAAAAAAGAACTCATGCAAATAACTCGTCGTTATACCGCCATGATTCTTCCTTTAATCGGTCCAGAAAAAGATATTCCGGCTCCTGATCTCAACACCAATGCCGATGTTATGGGATGGATTATGGATACTTATAGCATGTTCAAGGGTTTTTGTGTACCCAGTGTCGTAACTGGTAAACCAATAGAAATTGGCGGTTCATTGGGAAGAAGGGAAGCTACCGGAAGTGGTGTCGCTTTCATTACCAACGAAATAGCTAAAAGAATGAATATTGATTTAACCCATTCCTCAATAGCAATTCAAGGATTCGGGAATGTAGGTCAAGCCGCGGCTTATCTTTTAAATAAAGAAGGCTGTCGAATTGTGGCGGTAAGTGATATAAGTGGTTCTTTTTATAGAGAAGAAGGCCTTCATATTCAAGATATGATTGAATATATCAACTATCATCCTCATCATCTTCTTGAGGGTTACCATGCTCCTGGAGTATCAGTTATAAACAACCAAGACCTTTTCAGCCTTAAAGTCGATTTTCTCATTCCAGCAGCAAAAGAAAATCAAATCACTTCTGAAAATGCCGGGAAAATTCAAGCCAACGTAATTGTTGAAGCTGCCAATGGCCCAACCACTTTTAGTGCTGATGCCATATTAAATGAAAGAAATATAATTGTTGTTCCGGATATCTTAGCGAATGCGGGAGGAGTTGTTGTATCTTACTTTGAATGGGTCCAAAACATCCAATCTTTGATGTGGGATGAAAACGAAGTGAATGATCTCCTATTGAAAATTATGAGCAAAGCTTTTCATGAGGTTTGGAATCTTCATCTGAAATACCGTTGTTCTTTAAGAATGGCAGCCTATATGCTGTCATTAAATCGAGTAGTAAAAGCTAAAAAAATGAGGGGAATTTTCCCTTGATTCTGTTTTTTAATTTTAGAATCCCCCAAAAACTATAATCTTGTTTAATTTGTACATCAAGAGATTTTATAGAGAACCATCTATAAAATGTTTTATTTATCTAAAAAGAGGGGAATTAGAATTTAGTATAATAATTAAAGTAAAGCATAAAAACCGAAGTAAAAGAAGGTCATATATCTCAAAAAAAATATAAAAGGAGAACTTATGCAACTACCTGATTTGAAAGTTCTTTCTGAAAGTGAAATTTTGGCTATTCACGAAAATTCCTTGGTTATACTTGAATCGGTTGGTGTTCGTGTCGAAAGTAAAAAAATTCTTGACGTATTAGAAAAAAAAGGTTGCCTAGTTGACTTTGAAATTGAACGAGTAAAATTCCCACCTTCGGTTGTCAAGGAATGTTTGTCATCTCTACCAAAACAAATTCCCATTTTCCAACGAGATGGCGACCTTGCTTTTATTTTAGGGGATGGAGGACAGTATTGCGTTAGCGGGCATAACGCAGTTTTCGTCCTGATAAACGAAAAAGGAGAACGTCGGAATTCAACTGTTAAAGACGTTGAAAATTTTGCCATCATTTCTGATAAACTTTCCGAAGTTGATATGGTAGGAGTTCCGGTTATGCCTCAAGATGTGACTCCCCAAACTACTCTCCTTTATGCAATTCAAGCAATTCTTAAAAACTCCAAAAAACCAATCTTTTTTTCCTCCGAAAGTGAAATAATTAATCAAGCAGTTATTGAAATGGGTAAGGTCATAACCGGTAAAGATAAATTGAAGGATTGTTCCCCAATAATTAGCCAACTCTCAACCACTAGTCCACTTTATTGGGAAAAGGGAGCTGTTGAAGCTCTTTACCTCGTTGCTCAGGAAGGGATTCCTCTTGACCTCCTTCCTCAACCTATTGCGGGAGTAACAGCTCCTTATACATTAGCCGGCTTATTAACAGTTCATAATGCCGAGGTTCTTTCTGGAATAGTAATATCTCAATTGATTCATCCTGGAACCCCAGTTATTTATGGTGCTGCGTGGACAACCTATGAAATGAGGCAAGCTAATGTCCTTATTGGGCGGCCGGAGTCTTCTCTGCTTCGAATTGCTGGTGCCCAAATGGCTCATTATTACAACATTCCCAGTCATACTACTGCACCGGATAACGATGCCAATTTGCATGATGAACAAGCTGCTTGGGAAAAAATGCTTTCAACCCTTTCCAGTATCATTGGCGCTAACGACATGATTGTCAATTTAGGAATGTTTGGGACAGGGATGACTATCAGCCTGGAACAACTGGTTATGGATAACGAGATGTGTCGAATTGCCAAACGATTCCGTCGAGGAATCGAGG
>JAAYUT010000561.1 GCA_012517485.1 Candidatus Atribacter fermentans | reverse complement strand
TGTATTGATCCCTATGACTTACAGCTCAAGAGTCAATGAGATGAAAGGATTAACCGTTTGGGTTAATACTTTTTTATTAGGAAATCTACCAGCTTTTGCTGGGATCCAAGCCTTTAACCTTCCCGACCTTAAAAACCTTTCCCAAATGGTAGAGTTTTCTCGTTTAGCACAATTTCAAGGTTCTGTTATCTTTGCTTACCCATATTTGAACAGTGAGATACTTGACTCTTTAAAACAAGGGCCTTTCAAACAAAAAGTCGAAGCACCTTCCCGAAAATATCTCCTTTCTCTTGTTCCAGTTGAAAAAGTTCAAGTCGTTCAGTATTCTCATCCCAATCCCCGAACCATCAAGGCTCAATTTATTGAAGAAGAAATCCAAGTCGACGGATTACTCAATGAAGATTCCTGGAAAAATGCGGACTTTCAAAATGAATTTTCCCTTATCACTGGAGAAGGATTAGCCAGCAGCCAAACCACTGTAGCTTGTCTTTTTTCACCTACTCATTTTTATATCGCTTTCCGGGTAGATAATTCTCCTTCTCAAAATCGTAAAATCACTATTTACCAGAAGGATGGCCCAGTTTTCTATGATGATTCGGTTGAAGTATTCATTGATCCCTGGTTGAGCAGTAGCTTTTACTATCATTTCTCCTTGAATTCGATTGGAACTCAATATGATAGTTTTTCTCGATCTGGTCCTTCTTGGAATGCTAATTGGGAAGTGGTTGTTCAAGAAAAAACCAATGGATGGACAGCAGAAATTGCTATTCCTTTTTCCGAAATGAGAATCAAAGCTCCTCAACTGGGAGACCGGTGGAAAATCAACTTCAACCGAACCGATACCATTCTGGGAGAATTCAGCGGGTGGTCACCAACTCCTGGAACCTTTCATGCACCTTCATTCTTTGGTATTCTTGAATTCATAAAATAAGGATTTAAACAGTAAACTTTTTGAGGGGGCGCAATAATTGCGCCCGTTCTTTATGAAATGTAGTGACATGCCATGGCCTATCGAATCTTTGTTTTCACCCTCATCCTGACCTACTTCCATTTCTCTTTTTTCCTCCTTGGTCTTTTCATCCTCTTTTGGAATGATCTATCCCCTATGATTTTTCCTCAAAGTAATAATCAGCAATATTCCCAAGAATATCAATATGACTGGAAAAGCTACTTTACCAAACCAGGGGAAAAATGGAAACCACCAAGAAAAGGCATAGCGTGCCACCCATATAATCCCAATTACGATTAAAACCCAGGCAAGAAGCTCGAGATTTTTTGTTCGCTTTTTCTCTTCCTCCTCTTTTTTTTCCGGGGTTACCTCGATCGTTTTATCCTCCTGCCCTATCTCACCTAAAGGCTCTTCAGGAACAATTATCCAGGCAATAATATACGCTAATATTCCCGATCCACCAGCAAAAATAAGGGCAACGGCAATTAACCGGATAATAGTCGGATCGACATCAAAATATTTGGCAATTCCAGAACATACCCCACCTAATATTTTATCGGTTCGTGAACGGTAAAGTCTTTTATCCAAATTATTATCCTCCTTAGCTAAAAATCTTTTCGTCTATTATACTATTACTTATGTAGCTGAAAAGTTTATTTCATTAGAAACTTGACGCATAGCACATAAGGCTTTAGAATAATTTCGCAATTCATCCTCGCGCCTGTAGCTCAATAGGATAGAGCAACGGACTTCTAATCCGTAGGTTGGGGGTTCGATTCCCTCCAGGCGCGCCAATTTTTTGTAAAACCAGAATCCTTCAAATAAAGCTTTTAATCCCAAGGTTTTATCCACCAATTAAAACCTTTGTAAGAATTGAGTAATTTGAAAATAAAGAAGACCCCAACGACAACAATAATAATTGTAATCAATGGGTAAACTTCTATGCTTAAAAAATTTTAATGAGTATTAGCGGACTAGTTTCTATCGGTGCCATATTTGCAAAGTCAATAAAAAGATTTCTATCCAATAACAATTGGATTTCCAAGACGATTAAAATAGTGTTACCTATGTCCTCAGATTAAAATGTAATCTATGTCCATTTTTTTCGCTTACTTTGGAAGTATGGCTGGAAGATTCCCCGCAATATCTAACCTCCTCCCCTGTGGACAAGCAGAAAACAACTATCACTATTCCACTGGAGAGAGAATTCTTGTTAATGACTGTGATAGAATAAAAAAGAATCAAGAAATTTCATACAAGATTCATGATTTTCGAGGTGAAAAAATGGCAAATAATTTTATAAACAAAGAAAAGATTGAAGAATTCTGCCGTGAGAATCGAATACGACGTTTAGAGCTATTTGGATCAGTTTTACGTGATGAGTTCGTTCCAGAGAGCGATGTGGATGTATTGGTAGAATTCGAACCAGGATCAGCTCCAGGATTTTTTGGTTTAGCTCGAATGGAAAGCCAATTTTCATCTCTTTTCAATGGAAAAAAGTAGACATGCGGACTCCTGAAAATTTAAGTCTTTATTTCCTTAACGAAGTTGAAGAAAAAGCAGAGGTTCAATATGCGCAAGAATGATTTGATTCGTCTTTACCAAATGATTCTTAATTTGATATCATATTTATATACTCTGGCAAACAGTAACCACTGATCTTCCTAATCTTATGGTACTTCTTAAAACATACTTACTTCATTAGAAATAAAGTATTATCCGAGATTTGTTCTTGTATCGAAATGCTTTACTATATTTTGTTGTCTTAATTGACTCATTAAAAAGGGAAGGCTACCAAATTCTATTTAAAAAGAGGGTAAAAGTATGGATCAT
>JAAYUT010000560.1 GCA_012517485.1 Candidatus Atribacter fermentans | reverse complement strand
TTAATTAGTCGATCCTTAAAAAGTCCCATTTTTTAGAAAGACATTTTTAAGGGAGATATTTTAGGGTTAAAAATTAGTTGAAAGACCAAGTTCCAAAAAGAGAAAAAGAAATCAACCTGGATTGTTATCCATTTTCGGATGTTAAAAGCAGCAGCCGCAAGGATGGTGTTGATAGCATCCCCCGGGACACCCTTCAGAAAGTTCCTTCCTAAGCGGTAATCACTCTTGAGATGACCAATAACTGGCTCAATACCCGCTCTGTTCCGGCACCTCTTACGCAGCGTTTTTCGTTGGTATTCTGTAGCTGTTTCAGGAAGTTTTCTGGGGATAACAATTTCAGTACCAAGAACTTTATTTCTACCCTTATACCCTCTATCCACTACTGCGTAATCAGGAAGTTTATCCCAAAGTCGATGAACCTGTTGAAGTTGCTTAATCAGTGTATGACCATCATAGGGATTATTTCTAAAGGCTAACGCTCCAACAATAATCCCACTATCCGAGGTAACCACAAAGGAACTTTTATTGCCAAATTCATACGGTTTATGATCCTTCCCTTTAGCGATACACTGAACGGCGGGCTCATGCAGGGAATAAATTTTATTTTTTGAGCCTCTCTTTTGAGCCAGTATTTTTTTAAAAAGCTTCAACTGGTCATTGTATTGGGCATGAAGCTCGTCTGGCAGTTTTCGATCCAGTTCCCGTACCAATCTGCCTGCAATCGTTTTGATCTTACGGGCGGCTGCATGAGCCTTTTTCCTGCTCTTTGGATGCTTCCGAAACCGTTGAACCATCATTAACCCGGGGATTGTCCTGGTATAAGACTGTCTTAGAACAATCCCATTCTCATTGGCTATCTTCTGGCACTTCCTGATGATCTTAACATGAAGTTTGGTATCCGTCGGGAAGGTTACATTCTTTTCCTGTACCGTCGTATCGATCTTTACTCCCCTGTCCCTGACGGTATTCCCAAATAAATCAATAGACAGCTTGAGGATCTTTTCTGCTCCTTCTTTCCCAATGCGTTTACGAAAGTGGACAAAATCACTCGGATCAAACGGGTACTTCTTTTGAAAGACTGTCTCTCCACAGAAGTATTGCCAATAGGGATTCTCAAGCCATTGTTCCACCACTTCTTCATCACTCAGGTTGAATAGCTGTTTTAGGATAATCAACCCCACCATCTTTCGGATAGGTATGGAAGGAGCTCCCAGCTTGCTATAATAGGCACTGAAGTCTTTCTCCACCTTTTCCCAATCGATTTGATGGGCCAATTTACAGATAGGCCTCTCAAGATCAATGAACTGTACTAATGGAGTAGAAAAAAAGTTCAATTGCGGAGTTTTATCTCTTTTGCCAACCATTTTCTGCAAGATTTTCTATGAAAATACCATAAACCTTGCATATCCGGATGCCCTTTCCCTTAATTTTATTCACTATACACAACGGTTATTAATAACTTCGGCTTTTCGTAAGGATCGACTATTTAATGCTTACATAATAACTCCAGTCTGCTTTATCTCCAGAAGTCATTTCTGGGATATTATTGTAGGCCCTGACAGTCGAACCCAAAGGGGTATATCTTGTAACTTGGGTTTGTCCTAATGTTGTTCTTATATCAGTTATAAAAATACAGAACAACAATACTATTGCAATGCAATGTATTTTTTTATCTTTTGTTGTATTTTTCATAGAAATCATTTGCGTAATCAATTATAAGATCAAGTGTCTCGAAATTGTTGTATAGCATTACTTTGTCTATAAATGTCTTGACATAAATGTTTTTTTTGTATTCTTCCATGAAAGGGGAATAATTTTTTATATACATTATCCGGCCGGCAATAAGAACTGTATGTTTTTTTGAGAAAACAGAGTAGTTATAACGGGTCTTTTCTTGGTATTTAATTATTGTTTCTTTCAGTAAAGGCTTAATCTGCTCGTTGTTGAATTGATTCAAAATATCGTATTGAGCAATTATTATTTCAATAAACGCGAAAGAGAACGAAACACTACTCCCTGGGCCAGTTATTGATGGCCAGTTATTTTTATTACAAGCTGGATTCATTAATTTATATCTGCTAAAGAGCTTTATTCCAGCATCTCTACGAGTTAGTAATTCCTGAAACCCATTAAAATGTTCTTTTAACCTGTCGAAGGAGAACTGATAATTATCAAGAAAATAGAGATCACCGAACTTTGGATAATTTAATACAGTTTCAATTAAACCTTCAGTTGAAATACTATTTAATACATCCTTAGGTATTTGTAAAACTGAATCCATTTCATAGCTTGTAGTAAGCTTTTCCCATTCGGGCGTTCCTGGTTTTATAGGGTAGTCATATGCATCAGGTACTCCTGCAATGAAGCAGTTATATTCCTCTTTTTCATTCGAACAACCGGATAACAGGTATAAAAAAGCCAATAAAACAATATATAGCTTATTTAATTTCATTAATTATTTAGATATGTTTCTGCTTGTTGTTCTATTTTTTCAATAACAGATTCATCCTCAAGAATAAAATAGTTAGTAAGTAAAAGAAATTTATCATTACCAAATTGATCATATTCTTTAAGAGCAGCATTGTTTCTTGTGAGCAATCTGGACAATAGGGCTGCTGTCGTTTTTTGCCGGTAGAGTGAATTTCCAATTCTTTTTTGAATCTTTAGTTTATTCAAGGATTCATGCATAAGTCTTCTTTCCTCGTCCAGAGTTAAATTTTCTAAAAAAACAGGTTGGGCCATAACCACATCAATGCACATATCAAGAAATACATTTTTAACTTCTGTGGCTTTCTTTTGATTGAACGAATCCAGATTAAATCTTTCATATATGTTTAATAAGGCAAATCCAGCATCCTGTCTTTTAAATAATTCTTGAAATCCATTAAAAATTTCACTTAATTTATCAAACCCCTCTTGGTAATTATTGGCCAATAATATATCGCCAAGAAGAGGATAGTTCAAACATAAATCAGCTAACCTTGCAGTGGATATATTAGAGAGTACATAAGTAGGGATTTGACATGCATTAATCATTTCCTGACTTGAACTCAAAGAACCCCAGGCATTTGACCCTGGTTTAATTGGATAATCTCATACCTCGGTTTTGTCTTGTGAATAACAAAACAAAATTAAAGTAGAAAAGAATATAAATAAAATAACCTTCTTCATAGTTATAAGAAGTTAGTAATAACT
>JAAYUT010000559.1 GCA_012517485.1 Candidatus Atribacter fermentans | reverse complement strand
TTCTTGAGCAACCATCTGACCCGCTTGTGCATTGTCTATATCTAAATGCTGAGCAACAACACCACCTTTTGACGGCCGGGTTACGGTGATAACAGGAATGCCAGCTTCATTTGCTTCCATCACAGCGGTTACGATTGCATCAGAGTCAACAGGATTCAAAATTATCACATCGACTTTTCTTGCAATAAGATCTTCAACCTGAGATACTTGTTTTTCTGGAGAATCTTGGGCATCTAACGTGATTATTTCTATGCCTAATTCTTTTGCTTTTGCTTCGCCACCTTCTTTCATTGTCACAAAAAAGGGGTTGGCTAAAGTTGACACTGCAAATCCAATGGTTTTTCCATAGGCACAGACCATGGATCCCATAATGAAAAGAAAGGAACACATTAAAATGAAAATAATTAATTTTTTCATTGAACTATACCTCCTTTATTTCAATAAAAATTAAACGCAATAAATGGTTTACAGAAAATTTCACCTCCCCTACTTTATTTAAGATTCACTTCGTCGGGCTAAAACCGCAACGAGGATTATGATCCCTTTTACAATTTGTTGGAAGAAAGCTGAAATACCAATGATATTCATCCCATTGTCGATAACACCGATAATCATAGAGCCAATTAAAGTACCAACTACTGTTCCGACTCCACCCGAAAGTGAAGCGCCTCCTAAAATAACTGCAGCGATCACATTCAATTCCATTCCCTCAGCAGCTGTTGGTTGGGCGGATAACAATCGAGAAGTGATAATAATCCCTCCTAATGAGCTAAGGAACCCAGAAATCATAAAAGCAATGAGTCGATACATTGAAACCGGTATCGCTGAAAGTTTAGCCGCTTCTCTATTTGCTCCAATCGCCTGGAAATAAAGACCGTGTTTGGTACGGCTTGCGGTCAGGTATCCAAACATAAAAACAATAAGTGAAATAAAACTTGAAAATGGTACAATACCAATATATCCTGCTCCCAACTTACCGAATACAAATGGAAGGTTCGATATTGGCTTGCCGTTGGTTAATACCAAAGCGGCTCCCCTTGCAATCCCTAACATTGCAAGGGTAACAATAAAAGATTGGACTTTACCATAAACAGTAAGAACACCATTGCATAAACCTAATGCCGTTCCTAAAAGGAGACCGGCAATAATACCGATAAATATCGATTGATTATTTCTAATAACCATCGCAGTTATTACACCAGTTAAAGCAGCTAACGAGCCAACAGAAAGATCAATCTCACCGGTCAATATTAAAAAGGTCATTCCAGTTGCAACGATGAAATTGACTGAAATCTGTCTTGTTATGTTAAGAAGGTTTTTTGATTGTAAAAAATAGGGTGACAGTATCGAAAAAAGAATGATGAGGAAAAAAAGAATTGCCAGTAAACCAAATTCTGTTTTGAGCGCTTCGCGAATTTTCATTGATTTGACAGTTCGCATACTCACCCTCCTAAGGCTAATTGATAGAGCTGTTCTAAATTTTTTTGTGAGGATTTCATTTCTGCAACAGCTTCTCCTTTCCTTAAAATGAATATGCGGTCACATAAACCAGCAACCTCTTTGAATTCTGAAGAAAGGAGGATGATTCCCAATCCT
>JAAYUT010000558.1 GCA_012517485.1 Candidatus Atribacter fermentans | reverse complement strand
TCTGAAGAAATGAAATAGACCATCAAAAATTTATAAATTTCATTTTTACAACAATTTAAAGACTGATTTAAGTAAAATATTCATTTTCCATTATCATCTTCAAAAATGAAAAACATAATAAATTCAAGAATCAAGACCTGACCCCCTCTGACGAACCCCAACAGCCACACCCCCGTCTAAAAAGTGCATATCATATTTTAAACAGGGAGGTCTCGTTATCCTCTTTTAATTATATAATAGAACCCCAGGATTGGTGTTCGGTTTCCTGGATAACCAAGCCCACCACCACCCCTGCTTAAAATGATACAACTCATTTTATAAAAATACCTCTTTATCTTCCCGAGATTGAATGAAAGATTCCTCTGGGTTTTCTATAACTGATAAAAGTAATTCTTTATTTTCTGAGCCATGAGATAGCGACGCTTCTCCAAAAAAGGAATGTAATCCTGAGCATTCATATAAAAGATATCTGTCGGTATACAATGCATTTCCAAATTTGCTTTTAATTCATCCATAGAGGTAATTCCACCATATTTTAATTTTCCACTATAAATTTGTTCAAAGATCTCCCCAAAGTACTGTTCTGGAGATTTAACCCCAATTGCAATATTTATTTCGCTTTGGGCTAATACATAATTTGCAATCTGGTTATACATTCCTTTATTTAAACCATTTTTCTTCAAGTATTCACGTGGAAACAAATGATGGACATCGCCTTTATGGGTGATTAAATCGTGCACCAAAATATCCTTTGATAAAAATCCTTTATCCTGCATTTTAACCTGGGAAGCCAAAAAAACGTTAAAAGAAGGACTACTCGCAACGGATGAATTCATCTGTTGTGGTAAGCCTATTTCCCAATAGGCATCGGAAAGCTCAGCATTGATGATATTTTGAACATAGATTTCTGCTCCCTGTTCATAAATTTGTCGAATATCATAGTCAAACTGAGAATCAGGAGATGATGAATATCGGCTGGTTAAAACTGATAAGACAAACCATTTTCTAACCAGGGATTCCGTTATTGCAGGATGTATTTTTTGTGAATGCAAGGTTAAGTAAAGAATATAAGAAAAATTTACTGCATTCTGCGAACGAATCAATGAACTATCGATAAAACCTGCAGAGCGAAGAATCATGACGAACCGTTTAAAATTGTTTTCGTTCATAAAATTCAAAACACCATTACGCAGGGAAGAGAAAGATTCTTCTGCAATCGATTCTTCATAGGCCCTGGTTTCAAAATTTCTTCCTGAAAGCAGGGCAACCAGATCAGCCAGTTTTCCTCTTTTAAATTGAGAGGTAAATGCAACACGCAACATGTCAGTATATGAAGGATCATACAAATCATCTTTTTCATCTTTAAGCCAAACTAATTTGGGAAAGTATTCTGAACCAGTGAATTCTTTATCAATTTCGATAAGTTGTTTGTAAAAATCTGGATTCGCAGCTAAATGACAAAAATAATCGATAGCTTTACGAAGAATATTTCCTCCATAAGCTTCATTAACAGCAATCTTTGACATAGCAAAATCTGCTTGACTGAGTACGACTCCTGTCGAATTAATTCGAATAAAAATTTCGGTAACTGTATCAATATCAAGGTTAGAGTTCAGCTCAATCAAACCTATTGGGTTGTTGATGATGCCCTTAAGCAATTCCAAGCTTTCATGAATATCATCTCGGTTAGAATAGTTGTTTTGCTGACAATAGTCATCGACTGTTTTGAGTATTTTAAACTCGGGTGCGAATACTACAGATATATCAGGTATCCACATCTTATCCTTATATATAGCAGGGTTTGTTACTTCAAATTTCTTTTCTATAGGATGAAATCCAATTTTAATATGCCTTCTTCGATAATCAGAATCAATGATTTCTTTTCCCAATAAGGCTGCCATAATAGCAGTCATACGTTGTTGACCATCAATTAATATCCTTTTACCTGACGAAATACTTCCATCTTTTAATCTAACGTTCGGATTTTTCCAGGCAATGAGATAACCCACCGGATAGCCACGGTAAAGAGAATCAATAAAATCTCTGACTTTTGCTGAATCCCAGACGAAAGGGCGTTGGATTTCTGGAATTGCAATTTCATCTGACTGAACCCAGGTGATAAGTGTTTGGATTGGATGTTGATTCACCGAATATTGTTGAATAACCATGATACCTCCTAATAATTTCTATATTTGTAGTAAAAATATATGTAATTAGATAATTTATTAGTTTTTTTTAAGTTTTAATCGAAATTATTGAAAGCTTTTAAAAAATCACTCCTCAAAACGTCCGCACATGAAGGCATCTTCGGGAGTAGTGATTGGGATGGGTATTATTTTGGAAAAGATGGAAGGGGAGATTTGGGCGAGGTTGCCAATTTGATCGATAGGAACAGTAATCGAACGAGCTCCATTTTCCGAGAGAATCGTGACCCGATCAATAAAAGAAAGAGTAGTTTTAAGACTTCCGGAAATAGACATATCCCCAATTACTCCATAGCCTTTTCATCTTAATAACTTAAGTGTTAGGTACCAAATAATATGCGAACACGTTAGTGACTAAAAATAATAATCGGCAATCACGTCTATTTTTTTAATCTAAAAAAAATACCGTGGGCTTAGTCTTCGTATGTGTCAAATAATGTTCGCAATTTACTCTTAGCAAACACCGGAGACTCTTTTTAAACACAGAGATGACCTTACTTGAATGAAAAGCCATCTCTCTTTGAAAAATGACTCGATTTATTCACCTCCTTTTTATGAATATG
>JAAYUT010000557.1 GCA_012517485.1 Candidatus Atribacter fermentans | reverse complement strand
TTCTTGAGCAACCATCTGACCCGCTTGTGCATTGTCTATATCTAAATGCTGAGCAACAACACCACCTTTTGACGGCCGGGTTACGGTGATAACAGGAATGCCAGCTTCATTTGCTTCCATCACAGCGGTTACGATTGCATCGGAATCAACAGGATTCAAAATTATCACATCGACTTTCCTAGCAATAAGATCTTCAACCTGTGATACTTGTTTTTCTGGAGAATCTTGAGCATCTAACGTGACCATTTCTATGCCTAATTCTTTTGCTTTTGCTTCACCACCTTCTTTCATTGTCACAAAAAAGGGGTTGGCTAAGGTTGACACTGCAAATCCAATAGTTTTTCCATAGGCATAGACCATGGATCCCATAATGAAAAGAATGGAACACACCAAAATGAAAATGAATAATTTTTTCATTGAACTATACCTCCTTTATTTCAAATATAAAATTTAACGTAAAAAAAAGATTTACAGAAGATTTCACCTCCCCTACATTATTTATGATTCACTTCTTCGGGCTAAGACTGCAACAAGAATTATGATCCCTTTTACAATCTGTTGGAAGAAAGCCGATATGCCAATAATATTCATCCCATTGTCGATAACACCAATAATCATAGAGCCAATTAATGTTCCAACTACTGTCCCAACTCCCCCCGAAAGTGAAGCACCTCCTAAAATAACCGCAGCAATTACGTTTAATTCCATTCCCTCTGCTGCTGTCGGTTGGGCAGATAACAATCGAGATGTGATAATAATCCCCCCTAATGAGCTAAGAAACCCAGAAATCATAAAAGCAATAAGTCGATAGAGTGAAACCGGTATTGCCGAAAGCTTAGCCGCTTCTCTATTTGCTCCAATCGCTTGGAAATAAAGACCGTGTTTGGTCCGACTTGCGGTCAGGTATCCAAAAATAAAAACAATGAGTGAAATAAAACTTGAAAATGGCACAATACCAATATATCCTGCTCCCAATTTACCGAATACAAATGGAAGGTTCGATATTGGCTTTCCGTTGGTAAATACTAAAGCAGCTCCCCTTGCAATTCCTAACATTGCAAGGGTAACAATAAAAGATTGAACTTTGCCATAGACCGTTAGAACACCATTACATAAGCCTAATGCTGTACCTAAAAGGAGACCAGCAACAATACCGATAAATATTGATTCATTCGTTCTTATAACCATCGCGGTTATTACACCAGTTAAAGCAGCTAATGAGCCAACAGAAAGATCAATCTCACCAGTCAATATCAAGAAGGTCATACCAGTTGCAACGATGAAATTGACTGAAATCTGTCTTGTTATGTTAAGAAGGTTTTTTGATTGTAAAAAATAGGGTGACAGTATCGAAAAAAGAATGATGAGGAAAAAAAGAATTGCCAGTAAACCAAATTCTGTTTTGAGAGCTTCGCGAATTTTCATTGATTTGACAGTTCGCATACTCACCCTCCTAAAGCTAATTGATAGAGCTGTTCTAAATTTTTTTGTGAGGATTTCATTTCTGCAACAGCTTCTCCTTTCCTTAAAATGAATATGCGGTCACATAAACCAGCAACCTCTTTGAATTCTGAAGAAAGGAGGATGATTCCCAATCCT
>JAAYUT010000556.1 GCA_012517485.1 Candidatus Atribacter fermentans | reverse complement strand
ATGATGGATCAGCCAACTTCACCTCACTTGCTGGACGTTGGCGTTTTGATCCTTCTGGTTTAGGAGGAACCTACACCTATTCAGCAAATTCTGCCTGTTTCTTAGCTACCATCCGCTGTGAAAAGTCCGATATTTATCCAACTCCAACCCCGACACCATGGCGGACCAGGTAACCTTAATTGTGGTGTTTTTTAAAAATCACTTATCTACTTGCTTCTGAATTAACTATGAATTCATAACGAATTCACAAAAAAACCTCTCCGGGTTGCCGCAATAAAAAATGGTAACCCGACAATAATTATTTTATCAATTCAATTTAAACTCCTTCCCATAATTTCCCATATTTTTCAGATAATTTCTCCGAAATTGAAGTTTATACTCTATTTACAACTAAAAAATCTCTCTACTGAAAGGAATGGTGATATTATGAAAAAATTTTTAATTACCGGGTTTATCCTAGTTATTTTGTTCATTACCTTTGCAGGGGTCTCCTTAGCTGAAGAAAAAGGCTTAGGATTAATGAATGAAATGAAAATCCATCAAAAAATGTATATGCTTCTTCTTTCAGAAAAATTCACTCCAGAAATGACCAAAGATTGGGAAAGCGAGTTAAAGCGCCGTGATGCGCTTATGAGTGAATTTATACAACTCCAAAAAAATAAAGAACCAATCAACCAAATCCTTGAAAATTTAGAAGAAATTAAAAATCGACTCAAAATATTGGAAGAGAAAATTGATAAAAGAAAATTTCCATCGAGATCTGAATTGGATGAAGAAAAAATGCCTCCAGAAAACGAAAAACCAGATTTTAGAAAAGGACCGTGGTTCTTGCAAAAAAGATTTTTAGATCAAAAAAGCCAATTATTTTTTAAAAACCAAGGAGTTGCGATGGGAAAAAACCGAGAACTATTTAAGAAATTCACTGAAGCCGTTGAGATTGGTGATGAAGCTCAAATCAAATCCATTCTACCCTTGCTTTTTCAACAACTCAAAGAAAGCAACCAACAATTGGAAGAACATCTTAAAACTTTAAAAAACAGAAACGAAGAATAGAACTTACTCTCATTTCTCCTCCTTTCTATTAACCCTCCTTGACTTATTGAGTTCGAAAGGAGGAGATCACTCAATAAAAGGAAGAGGGCCTTCGGGAATAAAAAGATTTTTTGAAGGATCCTCTTCCTTTTTATATAGAAATCGTCTTATTAATTTTTTAAAAATGATGGAGCTTTTTAGTAAAAAATTAAAGTACAGCATTTATCAATCCTTTAAAAAGGCGACCTGGATGCCTAATTCAACCAAATTTGCTTTTATAAATCGGACTTTATCATTAGGGAAAAGGAATGTGTAAAAAATGAATAAAAGAAAAAAAATAGTTCTTGTAACTATTGTTTTTATTGTTATATTTTCATCAATCTTTTCCTTTTTCATTTTCAATAAATCTCGTTCTACCCAGGCTCAGGACATAAATATCTCCACCATTCGGGTAATCCAAGGAACAATTCGTGAAACGATTGAAGCTGAGGGTACTTTGGCCCCTTTTGAAACCGTTAATGTAAAATCAAAAGAAGATGGCTACAAGGTTGAAGTTGTTCTGGTTGAAGAAGGTGATTCTGTTAAAAAAGGACAAGAATTGGTAAGACT
>JAAYUT010000555.1 GCA_012517485.1 Candidatus Atribacter fermentans | reverse complement strand
TTCGAGTAAAATTGAAAAAGAATAATGCAAGCTTGCTACAAAGCATTTTTAATTATCTTAATTTAAAAGTTAAAAAACTCTAAAAATGGAATGTTTCCACCATGATTAATCATCTTATCCATGTTTTTAAAAAAGGAACCACTCCCTTCCAAAGTTTATCTGCACTATCGGATGACGATGCAACCAAAATTATGCAAAACTTGTATATTGAAGGTGCAATTTTTTGGGAAAGGTTTAAAAATCCTGCTCAATATTTAACAATACGCCGACAAATCGAGACTCGGCTTCGAGAGGAATTCATTGCCAAAGGAGGGAAGCCTCGGGAATCCTATCCAATTTATATGATCTACGGACGCTCGAAGTGGTTAATCGAAGCTCCCGACGCTAAAACTCTCTCTACAACAATAGAAATTCAAGTCCCTCTTTCTCTTTTCCATAAACAAGATTTAAGCTTTACCTATCCCGATAGCATGGTTTCTTTCTTATTGTTGAATCAAAAAGATTCTCCTTATTATTTACCTGATTTTCATGGAAAGGTATTCACCTTGGATGAAATACAAGATTTGGTTCAATCAAAAGGTCTTCCGGGAGAAAAATGGGGAACCAATCTTCCCAAATATTTTGCCAATTACATCGAAGCCCAAGTGTGGAATCAAGAACCTCTCATAAAGTTTCTAAATAAATAAAGCAAGAAAATGAATAAGAAGAATAAATTAAGTTTTTAATCCTCAATTAATCTTACCATTTGAAATGATAAAAGGTGATAAAGCTTTATTATGCTTTTGTTATCCGCCCATAACAGGAACGGCTCTCTTAACTCAAAAAGAGTATGCCATTTTGAAATCACCAAGATTTAAATTTCTCATTTATTCGTCAATGCCATTTTCACATTTATTTTGTTAATTTTTTCATTGTAATACTGCATATAATTGATATAATTCAATAATAAACATCTCGCTCAAGTCTATACTAATTGATTTCCACTCACTAAACAAAGAAACCTACTTCTAAATTGCACACTTTAAATAAGGAGGGGTTATTTATGAAAAAAGCAATTTTATGGATTTGTATTCTTTCTATCTTTTTTTGGGCTGGTTGTTCTCCCTCGCCTACTCCGACTGCTACCCCAATCCCATCCCAACTTCCTGATGCTGTAAAAAATCAGCTCGAAACTGCTATTTACAATTGGAACACAATTTACGGCAACAATCTTCAGGCTCTGAGTTGGACTTATAAAGGAATCATTGATACCAGTAATGAAGTGAATTCAATACTAAACCAAATACTCGATCCCAATCAAGCTTGGATACCCAAAGTTAACCCCAATCAACCTCAACTCGCAAAAGCCTTTTTACTTTCTAACCAATTGGATCTAATTCCTCTTACAACTCGTTCTCAATGGGAAAATACGGTGAGAAGCCTGATTCAAACTGGAATGCACTTGGTTGAAATCTCCTGGCAACAAGGAATAGAGAGTTTTACCACCCAATGTATCACCAACGATACCTCCATAGTTTATGATAATATCCTATCCAATGCGGTCTTAATTCAATCGAAATTTAAAATCAATTGTTTCGACTATACGATTACTTGGATTTGGGGAAGCGAACGGGGAAGGATCATCGCCGATTTAAATGCGATCTGCTCGGAAACTGGTGCGATTCTTTATTGTAGTAAAAATTGCTCTGCCTATATGAGCCTTGGTTCTGCTCAAATGAATTGTAAAACCAAAGTTGTCGGGAATTGCTGCGTGCTCGAGTACAGCTGGGCTTGGGGTACACCCTTAGTCTGGATTTCTGTTAAAACCGATAATTTCACCTTAGAAACCTCGGGGCTTGGTTCTTCTGGTGAGGGAAGCGGAAGTTGTGTTGAATGCTGTGTGGGTGAAATTGGAGAATCAGAATAGATATCCATGCTGCTTTCACAGCATCGGTTGAGGATGAAAATGACTATTCCCCTCCCCCCTTGGTCCTTTTGTCCGTGAGAATCTCATCGACCCAATCCGTCATTGCAAGGAGGCTAACCGTTTTTGGTTAGACGACGTGGCAATCTCATCAACCCACTCCGTCATTGCGAGGAGGCTAACCGTCTTTTGGTTAGACGACGTGGCAATCTCTTCCGGTTGATTTTTTTCCGTTGCAAATCAATTAGCGGGCATGATAAATCGAGCCCCTTCAAAAATTTTAAATCATGCCGTCATCCTGAGCCCTTTTTTCCTTTTTCTCCCCCTCACCCCCCTCAATGTGGGAAGTCCAAACAATTCCCCTCCGTGGAGGGGTGCCGCTTTTTCGGCGGGGAGGGTGCCTTTCATCCGTCATCCTGAGGCTTCGTATTCCGAAGCCGTGAGGATCTCATCCAACACCACACCCGTCATCCTGAGCCCTCGCTTTCCGAGGGCGTGAGGATCTCATCTTGTCGCTTTATTCTAAATTTCTCTAAACCAAAGCTTTTTTCAAAAATTCAAGAATCAAGTCTTGACTCTGGGGATTATTCTCATTTCCGCAGGGAACGGACTAACCGGTCTATAATAAGAAATAAGATAAAGATTACACCCCAAGAAAAATCTTTAAAGAAAGCACTACCCCTAATCCCAGAAAGAACCATTTGAAAACCTGTAGATAGAACTTGGAGAATAAGCGTCGCCAGGAAGATTCCAAAAACACTTCCAAATCCCGGAGATATTCCTCCTAAAACAGAAATGAGGAGAGTAAGAAGAATGTAAGTCCGGGTACCATATTCATATGCCACGGAATTCGTTCGACTCATAATGATAATTCCTGCAATGGCTCCCAGAAAACCACTCAGAATATACATTCTGAGAATAATAAGCTTATTATGAATTCCAGAAAACTTAGCAGCCAGGTAATTGGTTCCAACCATACGGACTTTAAAACCAAAAGAGGTGCGTTCCAGAACCATATGGATTGCCACAATAAAAAAAATAAAAAGAAGAAAAGAAATAGGTATTCCACCAACCACTCCATGACCAATCAGAGCTAATTCCTTTTGAAAACCAGTTAGACTTTTCCCACCGGTAATAACGACCGAAATGCCTCGATAGAGAGTAAGGGTCGCTAAGGTGACAAGAATGGGAGGCGCTCCTACATATCCAATTAAAAAGCCATTGACTACCCCACAAAGAATACCAATTCCAAGAGAAATAATAACTGCTATTCCAACCGAAAAAGAGGCATTCTGGGTAAGTATTGGTGCAACGTTCAGGAGAAAGAGGCCCGCTACTAAGGCAGAAAGATTTGCCGTATCATTGATGGACAGATTCACTCCACCCACAATCATGGTCAGTGCCATTCCTAATCCCAAAAACCCAATTTCTGGACATTGAAAAGCGATGGAGCTAATGCTCAGAGGAGCAAGAAAACGTCGATCTCGTATTCCAAAAAAAAGAGTCGCGCCCACAAGCACGACAATGAGAAGTAAGATACGAACATTAATGCCTGGCTTCCCGGCTCTCATTCTCTGAGAAATGACTTTCATTCTTTTTTCACCTCAGATAAATGTGCTTTTTCGATGAACTCGTCTCTTTTCCATTAAAACAGGAACAGAAATAAAAACAATGAGAACCAGACCTGTCACCATTCTTTGCCATTCAGCAGAAACCCCAATGAAGATTAGTCCTCGGTTAAGTACTTGAATGAGCAACACTCCCAAAATAGCCCCTATAACCGACCCCCGACCACCAGTAATAGCTGCCCCACCCAAAACCACAGCAGCAATGACATCCAAATCCTGCCCCATAAAGAGAACTGGGTTAAAGGAACGGCTATAGGCATTCTGCACGACTCCTGCGATTGCGGACAGTGCACCACTAAAAGCCAGAGCAAAAGAAGTAATACGTTTTATGTTAAAGCCTGCCCGAATTGCGGCCTCTCTATTTCCACCTATAGCGTAAAGACCTCGTCCAAAAGAAGTGTAATGAAGAAGCCAGTAGATAAAGAGAGCCAAAACAGCCAGATAAATTACGGATACATGTAATCCCGCTTCTCCAGCGATAGGATCCTTTACCTTGAAGAGGAACCGGGAATAATACCCTACCAGTCCCTTGGGAAGCTTAAAGTTGATGTTTCGACCAAGAAAGAAGAGAGTGAATCCATACCATAGCGTTTGGTAGCCGAGGGAAACAAAGAAAACTGGGAGTTGAAATCGGTTTGAGATTTCTCCCATAAAGAAACCAATTGAAAAACCAAGACTGGTGGCAATTAGAAGATAAGATAAAATCCCTCCCTCATAATGAAAATGAAGCAGTAAAATATGAGTGGCGTATGATGTCATAGCAGCAATAGCCACAAAAGAAATATCGATATTACCAGAAATGAGAATCATAAGGACTCCGAGAGCCATGAAACAAAAAACCATGGAACCACGGATGAGGTCAAATATTGTAGCTGCCGAAAAGAAAAATTGGTTTTTGATGCCAATGATCACTGAAATTAAAATTAAAATCAGAAAAACCATGAATTCCCGCGAGCGAAAAACTCCCTTCATGCTTTACTCTCCACCCACCAAATGTTGATGTAACTCCTGTTCGTTAACCTCTTCTCTTAAAAACTCCTTCACTATTTTCCCCTGCTTCATTAACAAAATACGATGACAAGTTGCTAAAAGTTCAGGAATGTCGTCAGAAATGAGAATAACCCCTATTCCTTTTTGGGCAAGGCTTGAAATAAGCTCATGAATGTAAACTTTTGATCCAATATCCACTCCTACAGTTGGACCATTGAGAATGAGAATTTTGGGATGTTTAGCCAGCCATTTCGCTAAAACCACTCGTTGTTGATTCCCTCCCGAAAGGCTATTAACTGGGTCAGTTAAAGAAGCAGCTTTAATCTCTAAACGTTCTGCCCATTCCTGAGACAAATCTCTTTTTTTCTTGAAGTCAATAACTCCAAACCGATTAATCAAATCGTCAAGAGTACAAACTGCAATATTGTTAATAATCGGTTGGGAGAGAAATAAACCTTCATTCACTCTGTCTTCAGGTACATATCCAATCCCCAAAGCAATAGCATCCTGAATATTCTGTATGGAAACCTTTTTACCATCTATAAAAATCTCTCCTGAATCAGTCTGCAACTCACCAAATAGGGATCGTGCGAGTTCTGTTCTTCCCGAACCGAGAAGTCCAGTGATACCAAGAACCTCTTCATGCCATAATTTAAAAGAAATATTAATGAAATAATGATTGAGGCTGAGGTTTTTCACTTCTAAAAGAGGTATATTCTCTGCTTGTATTCTAAAAGGACGAAAATCCTCACTTATACTCCTTCCGGTCATATAATATTCTATTGTCTTGACATCAAGGTCTTTCGCTTCTTGATCAAGAACCTTTTTCCCATCTCGAAAAACCATGATGCGATCCGATACTTCCTTCACCTCGTTCAGTTTATGGCTGACAAAGAGGATTGAAATGTGTTGTTTTTTGAGTCCATTAATAATATGGAAGAGCTGTTGGACTTCTCGCCAGGTGAGAGCGGTGGTAGGTTCATCCATTATTATGAGCCGGGCCTCCTCAAGAAGAGCACGAGCTATGGCGACGATTTGCCGATCAGCAGTAGAAAGGTCTTCAACAATAGTATCTAAAGGGATATGAACACCAACTCGAAAGAGAGCCTCTTCGGCTCTCTTTCGTATCTCTTGCCAATCAATAATATTTTTTCTCTGGGCGATGACACGGTTTATACCAATATTTTCAGCTACCGAAAGATTGGGAAAAAGTAAAAAGTCCTGATAAATAACTTGTATACCTTCACGGATTGAAGTAATAGGGATAAGTCTCTTGTAGTGGTGTTTTCCAATATAGATATCACCTTTGTCGGGTTCGTATACCCCGGAAATAATCTTTATCATGGTAGACTTACCCGAGCCATTTTCCCCAACAAGACCCAATATCTCTCCTCGCTCTATCTTAAAGCTTACATCAGAAAGAGCTTGGACTCCCGAGAAGCGCTTGCTTACATGTTCGATCTGAAGGAGTTCTTCACCCATGTTGAGATACTTTTGGGCTGGGTTTATCTAGCCCAGCCCTCTTTTTAAAATGGATATTGATCCATGTTAGATGCATCGAGTTTGATCCAGCCTTTTCCGTATATCACGTCCACTCCATTTTCGTTTTTAACAATCCTTACCGACTCATACCCAGGAACACCAAGATCTACTCCATCTTCGATCTTTTCTCCCTTTATAACTTTATACGCCACAACATTGGCTGCCGCTCCAGCGGTTGCCGGATCCCAGCACATGGCAAGGTCTACTGCTCCAGTTTTTAAAAGCTCGCCCGCGTAAGAGGGGATACTGGTGCCAACCACTGCAATTTCTTCTGATAAACCCATTTCCTCAATCGCTCTTCCCGCTCCGACAACATCTAAAGCTGAGGACCCGGTAACTCCCTTAAGGTCAGGATGAACCTTAAGAAGGTCCTTAACGGTATTATAAACAATTTCTTGGTCTTCCTTGCTTTCATACTTTCCAATGCTTTCCATATTGGGGTAATGTTCTTTTTGATACGCTAAGGCAGCATCTTGCCATTCATTATGGGATGCATTGGTTAAAGAACCTACAAATTGAACATATTTCCCTTTTTCTCCCATCCGAGTGGCTAATTCTCGTAACATTTCCTCTCCGTAAGATTTGTTATCAAACGCTTCAAGGTCATAGTTGGCATTCTTTACAAAAGAGGCTTCATGAGTCACAACCACGATCCCTGCATCCATTGCTTTTTTCTGAACTGGTTCATGCTCTTCCACTCCGTAAGGTACGTTAATGATGGCATCAACTTTCTGGGCAATGAGGTTTTCAATAATAGCCACCTGCTGGGCTGAGTCTGCGACTGAAGGGCCTTCCATAAAAGCCTTAACGTTATAATCCTTACCAAACTTAAGGATACCCTCTTCCATTCGCATAAACCAGTTAAAAGCTACCGATTTCACGACGGTGGCGAAAACGAGCTGTTCTTCTGCCATTCCTATTCCATTGAACACGAAGCCAAGAAGGAGCAAACTTACGATAAGAAACACCAAAAGTATTTTTTTCATTTACCAACCCCTCCTATTGTGATTATCTCTCAAAATAGTGACTTAAGCTTAAATTCCACAAAATATTTAAAGTACTATTTTCTCACCTCCTTTTTTTCATAATTTTTTGCCTTTCAGTTTGTCACTCTGAAGATTCGTAAAACGAATCCGTGAGAATCTCATCTGATACCGCTACAAGCGTCATCCTGATCCCTCGCTTTTTGAGGGCGTGAGGATCTCTCTTTTTACTTTCCTCTCCCTATCTGCCTTTGGTCTTTTCAAGTTTCCATGTCCATATTATTAACATTGAAACCATATTTAGTGCAAACTCAATTGAGTAAAGAATAAACGACACCCTCATTCATATGTCAAAAGGGAAAAGAAAATTTTGCAGAGAATTCTGCAAAGTTCATTGATATAGTCATTTCAGAAGGTTTAAGAAGATTTGCTCAATTTCTTGTGGAATTATTCCTCTGGATTTTAGAGCTTTTAAATTCTTGGCAAAATATTTATTTTTGGTCTTAAAAATAGAGAAATTTTAATAAGTATGTTCTTTTAATAATTGTACCGAATCAAAAAAAGAAATCAAGCAGGATATTGAGCTTCAGAAAACAATTGAAGAAAGCACCTCTCGAATCCTCATCTTCTCCCATCAAGGGAGAAGGAACCAAAAGTCGCCTCCCGTGCCCCTCCCCCTTTGGTCCTTTTGTCCGCAAGGGTCTCATTAATCCAATCCGTCATTGCAAGGAGGCTAACCGTCTTTTGGTTAGACGACGTGGCAATCTCATCAACCCACTCCGTCATTGCGAGGAGCGTCTTATGCGACGTGGCAATCTCATCCGGTTGATTTTTTTTCCGTTGCAAATCAATTAGCGGGTATGATAAATCGAACCCCTTAAAAATTTTAAATAATGCCGTCATCCTAAGCCTTTTTTTCCTTTTTCTCCCCCTCACCCCCTCGGTCTTTCAGCCGTGAGGACCTCATCTTTAATATTTTGTAAGATTCCCACCGGTTCACATTCAAAAGCGTAACTCTTACATTCACCCAGAATTGCTCTTGGATGAAGCCCGACTTGGTTCCGAGAAGGAGTTATTCTTTATCCAAAATTTTAAGAACTTCTCTTGCTGCATAGGCTCTATCTCGCTGACGACCGGTAATCTCAGTGAGAATCCCTGCTTCGAGAAGCATTTTTATCGATTTTTGAGTCCCCGGAAAGGATAAATTGAGAAAATCTTGTGCAGATTTAGTATTGATAACTGGTTTCATAAAAATAAAATCAATTAGTTGTAAAGCTGATGGTGGAAAACGTTTCTCTCTACCAATATGGAAATATTGACGCTGTAGCTCCTGAAGTTGTCGGGAGCGCAACACTGCATCCTCAGATTGTTTTAATACTGCCTGAAGAAAAAATTCTATCCAATCACGCCAGGCACCATTTGCACTTACTTTTAATAAAAGGTCATAGTATCTCTGACGATGCTGTTCGAAGAAAGCACTCAAATAGAGAAGGGGCTTACTGAGGACATTCCTAGAACATAAAAGGAAAATGATTAAAAGACGCCCAACCCGTCCATTTCCATCAAGAAAAGGATGGATAACCTCAAACTGGTAATGAACCATTGCTACTTCGATGAGTGGAGGTAAATTATTATTAGTGTAAAGAAATTTCTCTAATTTTTGAAGACACTCCATCATTTCTGGGACTGGTGGTGGCACAAAAGTGGCTTCATTTAAGGTTGCACCAAAGCTTCCAATCCAATTCTGAGATTGCCGGAATTCACCTGGAGTAGCATGATTTCCTCGAACATTTTCCATAAGAATACCATGAAGTTCACGAATAAAACGAAGACTCAAGGGAAATTCATTTAACCGTTTCAGTCCATATTCCAAGGCACGCACATAATTTTGAACTTCTCTGACATCGGGTGGTTTCTCCACTTGGGTTACCTCAAATAAGAAAAGGTCAGAGAGGGAGGATTGAGTCCCTTCAATTTTGGATGAGAGTACCGCTTCTCTTCTTAGGAAAGGATAAATAAGAAGATGAGGATTAGGAAGTGTTTCTCCCAACCCCGATAAACTTCCTAAGGCTCGGTCGGCTTTCGAAAGGAGAGACACTAAATCAGCATCCCAATTAATGGGAGGTGGGAGAGGATTGGGCAAAAAAGCCCAATAACCACCGTTTGCTCGAATGAGCTTACCTGACGGTGAGTTTTTAAAGAGTTTTATATCCATTATTTAACTCCAATTGCATACTATCCATAGTAATTAAACTATTTATCGATATTGTTTAATAGTATATCATCTTTTTAACATAGTATAAATTTATTTTTTTTCTTTTTATAAGCTTCTATTCTATCTTTAAGATCTTGATAATTCGGGTTAGGGTATTATTAATCATTATTGTAGAATAAGTTTTTTACGAAAGGTTAATAAATCAAAACCATAAGTGAGTAAAGG
>JAAYUT010000554.1 GCA_012517485.1 Candidatus Atribacter fermentans | reverse complement strand
CTAAAATGTGGAAATTTATATTAATATAAGGATAATTATTGTGAGAAATTTATTTTTACTTAGTATTATTTTATTTACAATTTTCTGTATTTTTTTAACTTCCTGTATACCTAGATCTCCCAACAATAACCCAGGCCAAAGCCCAACTCCTCGACCAACATCGGGTGCTTATTCAACTGCTTGGACCATCATGGTTTATGTCGATGGTGATAACGATCTTGATCCATACGCCATTCAGAATATTAATTCTATGGAAATGGTGGGTTCAACTGATAAAGTGAAAATTATTGTTCAATATGATTCTTATGGATATGCCGGAGCTCGAAGGTATTACATTGCCAAAGATTATGATCAATTTAATATTGTCTCACCAATTATTGAAGATATCGGTGAAGTCAATATGGGAACTGGAGAAACCCTGATTGATTTTATCCGGTTCTGCGTTAAGAATTATCCTGCTCAGAGGTACGCTTTAATTTTATGGAATCATGGAAATGGATTTAAAAAACCTGGTTCCCTACAAAAAGACATTTGTTGGGATGAAACTTCCGGTGATGATGCCTTAACCATTCCTGAAGTAGAGCAAGCATTAAAACAAGCAGGTGTTTATTTTGATCTATTCGCAATGGATGCCTGTTTAATGGGAATGTTAGAAGTGGCTTACGAAGTAAGAAACCATAACGAAATATTTGTTGCATCGGAAGACAATGTCCCCGGGGAGGGATTTAACTATCAACATTTTCTGGAAAATTTAATTACTTCTCCCTATATGGGTCCAGATAGTTTAGCTCGGGTTATGATCGATTCTTATATTTCTCATTATCCTTTTGGAACAACTTTGACGTTATCTTCGGTAAATTCCTTGTTGCTTTCTTCACTGACCAATGAGGTTAATAATTTAGCAATGTCTATAATGCAGGATAATAGAACTTCTAAAGAAGTTTATCGGAATATTATTACTCGTGAAACGATCTGTTTTAGCGATGTTGACTTTATAGATTTGGGTGATTTTGCTTTAAAATTATTAGGACATCCTCGAATACTGAGTCCTCAGGTAAAGCTTTCTGCCCAACAGGTACTAAATAAGGTTTTCAATGTGGTTTTATACAATAGAAGCCAAGGAAACAATAGTTACTGGACCTTGAATAATGCTCAAGGAATAAGTATCTATTTACCTATTTATACTCAATATGTAGAGAAATATCAAAACCTCCAATTTGCCAAAAACACCAATTGGGATGAACTGATTCGGTATCTTAACATAGGTGGTTATCGGTAAATTTTAAGATAGATAAAAATGCCACTTTTGTGTCATCAGAAAAGGATGAAAATAGTCCCCTTCACCCTGACCTTCTCCCACGGAGGAACGAGGGAAAAAGAATCCCCCCTAATCTTAAGAAAAAAGAAAAAAAGATAATAAGAAACTCATTCATTTCAATTCCAAAATTCCACAAATTCTCAATCCGAAAAATTATAAAAGATGATTCATGAGATTGCCACGACCTCAAAAAACGAGGTCTCGCAATGACGGATTGGATT
>JAAYUT010000553.1 GCA_012517485.1 Candidatus Atribacter fermentans | reverse complement strand
CGCTGTAATCACTGTAAAGGATCAGGCAAGAAAAACTATCCAGGATATGGAAAGCCCAGTGATGATCCCTGCATCTGGTGTAATGGAAGTGGGGTTTGCCAATGGTGCCGTGGGAGAGGTGAACGTTGAAAATTTATAAAAAAAGAGTTAATGAAAAAAGACCCAGAAATGAAAGAATACTTCTCTTCAATGTAAATTTATTAATTTGTATCATTTTTTCATTTTCTTAATTAAATATTGATCCAAATTGGGTCATTTAATGCTAATAATCTTGCCTTTGGTGATTTCAACTAAAATTTTAGGAGTGAGCTTAAAAACCGCATTGGGAGTTCCGGCAGCAGCCCAAATTTCTTCGTATTGCATTAAATCTTGATCGATATAGATAGGAACTGGATTTTTATGTCCAACAGGTGGGACACCACCAATGGAGAAGCCGGTTTGTTCCACAACAAAGTCAGCGTCGGCTTTTTGCAGTTTTTCCTTGATCACTGCCTCAACGACTTTTTCATTGACCCGATTCTTACCACTGGCAATTATCAGGATAGGTTTTTGTGAATTTTCTCCTTTAAAAACCAATGATTTTGCAATTTGACCCAAGGTACAGCCAACTGCAGCTGCGGCTTCTTGGGCAGAACGAGTTGATGCTGCTAACTGAACCACATTCAATTCAACTCCAAATTCATTCAAAGCAGTTTGCACGATCTCCGCCTTTTTCTTTAAGTTAGATGACATTCAATTCTCTCCTTCTAAATTTTTGGGGTCAGGTCTTGATTCTTGAATTTTAAAAAAACCATGGGCGAACACATAGGTTCGCCCCTACATTTATAATATATCAAATTTTTGTTGTTGCCCATTATTACAATTTTTTTATATTTGTAGGGGCAGATCTGTGTGTCTGGCCTCATTTTATGTGATAACCTCATGAAATTTTTCCCTTCGGAAAGATGTCGCATTGTGGTGAAGAGGGTACCTTGATATTTTATTTGGTAATAGTCCTCAATTGCCCAATTGAAATATTCATAAAAATATGTATACTCAATGTAGATACATTCCTTTTTAAAAGGAGGTTATCATTTTGAATACCCATCGTATTCAAAAATGGGGTAACAGTTTAGCGATTCGTATCCCAAAACCATTAGCCGCTCAAGTTGGTTTTAAAAACCAAACACCGGTAACGATTGAAGTTTCTGAAGGAAGCATCGTCGTTTCCCCCCAATCAGAAGCAAATATGCAACTTTCTCAGATGGTTGATAAAATTAACCAACACAATATTCATAACGAGATTGATTTTGGCATCAAACAGGGTCGGGAGTCATGGTAGATTTATCACCTTATGTTCCCGATCGAGGAGATGTGGTCTGGCTAAGTTTCAATCCAAATGCTGGTCATGAACAAGCAGGACGAAGGCCCGCCCTGGTCCTTTCTCCTAAAATATACAACGAAAAAGTTGGACTTGGTGTTTTTTGTCCGATATCGAATCAGATTAAAGGGTATCCATTCGAAGTGATAATCCCGCCTAGTTTTTCTATAACTGGTTGTATTTTATCTGATCAGGTAAAAAGCTTGGATTGGGTTATTCGGAAGGCAACTTACATCGAATCTCTTCCTGTTTCAATAATCAAGGAAGTGATTGAAAAAGTATCTTTGCTCCTCTTGTAAAAAATCTTGAGGCAGGTCTTGATTCTTGAATTTTTAAAAGCTATGGGCGAACACAGAGATTCACCCCTACGGTTTCTATATATCGAATTTTTTTTATTGTTTCCTAATATTCCAATATTATTTATATTAGTAGGGGAAGACCTGGGTGTCTGCCCTCATTATTATGTGATAACATCATGTAATTTCTCTCCTCTGAGGAGTGGCACTTTGCGGTAAAAAGCACACCTTTATATTTATGGTAATCCTAAGAAAATGAGAAAGTTATATAAACAAAATTTTACTAAATGAGATTGCCACGTCACTATGTTCCTCACAATGACGGAGCAGGAAAAACTCAAATCCCCCTAATCCCTTTTGCTAAAGGGGATAGTTGATTTCTGAATAATATTTTTATCTTTAACTGATGCTGCAAAAGCAGAATGACCGTCTATCCTAAAAATAAATGAATGGTTAAAAAACCAAAAAAAACTGAGAAAGGCATACCCCCCTGAATCCCCCCTCAATGGGGGAATAAATACAACAATTCCCCTCCGTGGAGGGGTGCTGCATCGCAGCGGGAGGGTGCCTTTAATTCGTCATCCTGAGCCTTCGTTTTCGAGGGCGTGAGGATCTCATTTTTTTTTCTTCAAATCACCCCCCGACCTTTTCCGTCAATTCATTTTCGGTCTTTTTCCCATAATCAGGTTCTGCAAACCAGTATGGATTTAAATTCTGAATATAACAATAGGTCTCTTTATAAATAGTAATTATTTATTATTCACATCAATCTACCATGCTTTTTGTTCTTAAGAGAAATGTATAATAAAGGAAGATATTATAATTTTGTCGAGGAGGGGTTATTTTATGAATAAAAGGATTTTGAAACATCTGTTTATTTTTGGTTTATTCATTGTTTTTCTTTTTACAATAGCCTCAGCTTTTGCCCAAGATCAGCTACCGCTCCTTCAGATGAATCAATCACCTACACCAATGTCATCTCCAACAATTGATATTAAAGCAAAAGAGTTATACGCCCAGGGATTAAGTTACTTTGAACAGAAAAAGTATGAACAAGCTGCACAAGCCTTTCAAGAAGCTATAAATCTTCAAACTGATTACCAAATGGCATATTACTATCTTGGAATAACCAATAGCTGGTTGTATCGCTTTCCCGAAGCCGAAAAGGCGCTCAAAGAAGCTATTCGTTTAAATTCCCAGGATTTTTATGCGTATAAAGAGCTTGCTGATGTGTATACCTGGTTGGAGCGCTATGAAGATTCGATTCAATATTCTAAAGAAGCTGTCCGGTTAAAACCTGATTATGCTGATGCCTATGTAACCATAGGCTTATCTCAGATTAAATTACAAAGATATGAAGACGCAATTAAAATTTTAAGGGTAGCGATCTCTCTCGATCCGAACCTGGAATATGCTTACTTTTACCTTGGAGTAGCCTTGAGTTGGTTGCATCGATTTCAGGATGCAAAGGATGCACATTTAAAAGCTATTCAATTAAAACCGGATTTCGCCGATGCCCATTTAGAACTGGGTGTCGTCTATGTATGGCTTGGAGACAAAACCTCTGCTATGGAGTATTATAATATCCTTAAAAATTTAGATAGTAATAAAGCCCAGGAACTTCTTGATGTAATAACCAGATAAAGTTATGTTTTTTTTCGTTAAGGAGGGGAAATTTACATGGTCAATCACTTAAAAAAAGACGTTTATTATTTATTTTTTGGTATTCTATTTATTGCTTTCTTCATTGGATGTTCTCCAGTACCACCAATAATGCCAACACCAGAGAATCAAACCTTGCCAGTAAACAATTCGACTCAAGGAACCTCATTTTCCACCATTCAAGCTGCTATTGATGCTTCTGTACCAGGCGATATTATTATCGTTTATCCCGGCACCTATTATGAGAATATCGATTTTAAGGGGAAAAATATTACAATTCAAAGTACCGATCCTTTGAATTCCACAATTCTTTTAAATACTATCATCGACGGTCAACTGAAGGGTTCAGTCGTCACATTTAAAAGCGGAGAAACCAAAAATGCAGTTCTAAAAGGATTTACTATACAAAACGGGAGTGGTTCAAAGGTTGGTAATTGGTCGAAATATGGAGGAGGTATTTATTGTGTTCAATCATCTCCCACTATATCGAATAATTTTATTCTTAATAATAATGCAGATAATGGTGGAGGAATTTATTGTTCATTTTCATCACCAATTATCCGGCAGAATAAAATCGGCTTAAACAGCGCTAAAGGTGGTGGTGGAATTTTTTGTGGTGATTCATCGTCACCAGCTATTTCTCAAAATACCATTAGCGAAAATAGTTCCACACATAATAGTCACGGGGGTGGAATTCTTTGTTACAATTCCAGTCCCAACATTGTTTCCAATGAAATTTCATGGAACGATGCAACCAATGGAGGAGGGATATACATTCTTGACAGCATGCCGGTTATTTATGGAAATGATATTCATAAAAACACCGCAACCCAATACGGTGGTGGAATATTTGTATCAAAACAATCAATAGTTAAGGATTCTCATGGTGATTCCTGGCTGCGTTTGAATGACCCACCCCATAACGAAACTAATAACTTATATTCTGGAAATACCCATCAGGGAACACTGAATACAGATGGAGTTAATGTCTATTTTGAAATGAACGTTTTCTCTATCAGAATCTTGGGGTTAGGTCTTGATTCTTGAATTTTAAAAAGCCAGGGGTGAACACATAGGTTCGCCTCTACATTGATAATATATCAAATTTTTGTTGTTGCCCAATATTCCAATATTTTTATTTTCGTTGGGGCAGACCTTTGTATCTGCCCTCATTATTATATGATAACAGTATATAATTTCTCCCCTCGGAGGGAAGTTGATCTTTGATAGTAAAAATACCTAAATATTTGAATGATTATCCTGAGAAAAGGAAAAATATATATAAAGATGAGATTCTCACTTTGCATAAGACACTCCTCAGAATGACGGAGTGGATGGATGAGATTGCCACGTCGCTGCACTCCTTGCAATGACGGAGTAGGAATAAATTCAAATCCCCCTAACCCCCTTTTCTAAAGGGGGTAATACTTTTCCTTCGCCCATTAGTGGAAGAAGGTTAGGGCAAGGGGATGCTTATTTTCATCCTCATTTGGGGTTGCTTTGCAACAAAGAGCAAATTAAATTGCTGGTTGATACTAAGTTTTCCGGTTCAACTGCGTCAATGGTATCAGTCTTCCAATGCCAGTTTACCGGCAAGCCTTTTTTGTTGAGAGCAATAAGGGTGAGAGCCCGATACCCACGAGCCAGGAAAGGAGTAGCGTCAGTAGAAAGTTTGATTATTCGGATTTATATTCATCATCAACCACTTCCTCGGTTACTGTCATATTTATATTACCAGGCAAATAAAGTAAGAAATTTACAATAAGCGCTTTTGATGCTTATAAATTATTATATTGACTGATTAGGGGTATCTCGTGATAAAAGGGCAAACCTGCTTTGATAAAGGCTGGTTAATTCCTACTTATTAAAGAATTCTTTTTCTAAAACTGG
>JAAYUT010000086.1 GCA_012517485.1 Candidatus Atribacter fermentans | reverse complement strand
GTTATCACCACCACCAATAATGTTTTCCTGCATTCCTCGGTTGATTTCTTGAAAAACATATTGTACTTTAAAAATAGGTTCAATGACCCGGTCATCGCCCATTTTTTCTCCCCAGAAAATTTCCTTCCGAAGTTTAAATTCCCATATCCGGGCTAAATCACCTTCACAAACCAGTTGATCATGTGGAATTATTTCATACCAACCATTTTCAGGATCACAAAATATCAGAGGTCGGGTATCTTCTAAATCATTGTGTTGATACCATAATTTTCTTTTTTCCGATTCAATTGGACGAGCAGCAATTTCTGCAACTTTCTTAGCCAAAGTGCGAAGTAACTCTTTATCCCGGTCAGAAATCTCAAATTCAACTGAATTCACCACTTTTGATGCTGAGTAAGTTAAAGAAAGTCCCAAACTATCCCCCAAACCATTTCCTAATCTTTCAACCATTATTAATATCCCCCTCAAAGATTTTCAATTATTTTTTATACTTTTTTTCTTTTTTTTTATAAAGCCATAAGCACCCAAAATAATTTAAAGGGCTCTAAAGTAAGCGAAATTTTCATTTATTGCTAAACATTCATTTTATTATATTTCATATCTTAGAATGAATGTTATTCTGAAACTTAAAAAGAACTATACCCATAAATAAAACACCTGTCTTCATAAAAAATCGAGACATAAAATATTCAAACAATAATTAATTCAACACCTTTCGGCCTCAACTTCTTAAAAAGTTTGTCAAATAAATCCATTTAAATATTGTTATTTTAATAAATGTGAGCTCGGTTAAAAAGCCACTCTTTCGTTATATGTTTCTTTTTTTATTTACAAAATTATTTCGTATTCTTTCAAGTTCTCTTTTTGACTATATATCTATTATGTAATATAATAATAATGTTATTGTGTAATTACATTTTAAAAAACAAAGAGGAGAAGACAATGAAAGGAATCGTTGTGGAAAAACCAGGAGTTGTAACATTGAAAGACGATATCCCAGAACCGAAATTAAGCTCCTACAGTGCAATAGTTGAAAACATTGCCTGTGGTATTTGCAATGGTACTGACCTTAAAATTATTGATGGACATTTTAAAGGCTTCGATACATATCCAGCAGTCCTCGGGCATGAATCAGTTGGAAGAGTTATTGAAATCGGTCAAAATGTTCATTCATTTAAAAAAGGAGATTATGTCTTAAGAACTATTTTAGATGATGTAGGTCCTCAATATTATAGCGGTTGGGGTTCTTTTTCTGAATATAGCGTGGTTTATGATTACCAAAGCATGGTTCATGATGGGTTAAAAGATGTAAATGAATATTATATTGCTCAACAAGTAATTCCTTCTGATATTGATCCAATAAAAGGAACTATGATTATTACCTTCAAAGAAGTGTATACAGGATTAAAAAGTTTTGGAGTAGACTTACCACATTCAATCCTCATAAATGGATGTGGACCGGTAGGCCTTTCGATGATCAGATTTGCTAGCTTAATGGGGGTAAGAAAGATTTTTGCCAGTGATATCGACCAAAATCGTTTAGATAAAGCCCTTCATCAAGGTGCCCATCGAATTATTAACCCTCAAAATGAGAATCTCGTCAACATCATTCGAGAAGAAGAAAAAGATGGTTTAGATCTGTTTATTGATGCCGTGGGAATCAACTCCCTTATGAATATTGGCCTTAATTTGGTTAAATTTAATGGTAAAATCGGTGTTTATGGTATTTCACCAACTTGTTTTTCAAATATCGATTGGTCTCAGGCTCCTTATAATTGGACTATTCAATTTGTACAATGGCCAAATGTAAAAACCGAAGCTACACTTCATAATGAAGTAATTGATTTTGTACGACAAGGAAAGATAAAATTAGACGATTTTGTTAGTCACACACTTCCTCTTGAAGATTTTCAAGTAGGGCTTGATTTAGTAAAAAATAAAAAAGGATTAAAAGTCGTTTTACTCATTAGACCCTAAAAAAAAATGAAAAATAAGGATTGTAACCCATTAGATTTTCTTAAAAATAAAAATATTGATAAATCAATACCCGTACCTTTGTATTATCAATTAAAAGAAATTTTGTTGGAATATATAAAAAATCCTAATAATTGTGGGTGTTTACCTACTGAAATTGAAATTTGTAAACACTATGATATTAGTCGCCCTACTGTGCGCCAAGCGATTAATGAATTAGTTACTGATGGTTATCTTGAGCGTGTTAAAGGTAAAGGGACACTCATAGTAAGAACAAAAATTAATCAAGATTACCTCCTCGTTATTGAAAGCTTTAACGAAGAAATGCGTGAAAAAGGTCTCGTACATAAAACGAAAGTTTTAGAATTTGAAAAAATACCAGCCAATGAGACAATAAGCTCAAATTTACAGATTAAACTTGAAAGTGAAGTTATCAAGCTTATCCGATTACGATCCATTAATGACGAGCCAACCCTTTACGTAAAAACGTACTTACCCTCTCACCTTTTCCAAGGCTTACTCAATAAAGATCTCGAAAATAATTCACTTTATCAAATCATTGAAAATGACTATGGATATCAAATCACCAAGTCTATTAGAACTATTGAAGCTATAAAAGCCGATGAGCCTTTGGCAAAACTACTTCATATTCAAAAAGGTGATCCCATTCAATACATTGAATCAGTATCATTTTTAAACGAAGAAATTCCTTTTGAGTATACCTTAGCATTTTACCGAGGGAATCGAAACAAATTTAGGTTTGTTTTGACTAACAAAAAAAATAAAGGAAATCGTTAGAAACAAAAAAGAGGAACCTCGAAGGTTCCTCTTTTTTTCTGCTATAGATTCTTTATCTTTTCTGCTAACATTTTTTCTGCTTCACTCATTGAGGGGATACCACTCAGATCAATGTCCTGGTCCTTAGGAAGTTCATCCCATAATATCTCGATTGCCCATGCTGCACCCCTACCAACCACAGTTGGGGCGACTAACTCATGCCCCCCATGTTTTTCAAAATTCTTAAAAGCTTCTTTATCCAGTTCTCCATCTTTTACAAACCGTGTTGCAAAACCCAAACAGTGGGTTTGAATATCTTTACAAACTGCAGAACCATATGTTTCCTGAAACTTTTTTAAAAGTTTTTGACCAAGAAGAGAAGCTTTTAAATCCATTTTTCCTTTTTCCCAAAGGGAATACTCTCTACCAAAGAACATACCGAAAACTGCCAATGGTCCACAAAATGCTCCACAAGAATTAAGTCCTGAATCAGAACCACCACCCTGAAATGGTAATAGGGTTTTAAAAATTAAGGGGTTTCTATAACCTAACACTGTTGTAATAGCATGAAAAGAAGATTGTGAACAAGATAAACGATTTTTTTCACTTTCAAAACCTAACTTGAAAGCCAAAGCAATTGCTTCTTCTTTTGTGTGCCCATTAATAGTTTTTTCCATAAGATTCTCCTTTTCTAATTCATTTTTTATCCTAGTAAATAACTAGTTTATTTATAATATTAAAAAACCATTTCCACAAAAAATGTAGTGAAACTTTTATAACAGCGAAAAATACCAATGAGATTGGTTCACTTCTCTATTCGTTTTCTCTCTATTTTCTCCTTCATTATCAACAAAAAAAGGAAGGTCGGATCATTCATTTTACTTTTAATTAAAATATATAATTACAGTGTGAACGTTTAACCTTCAAAATAGGCAACATCATGAATACACAATTGCTCAACTAATTGAGAACATTTCATCAGTTCAGATTTATTCTTAAATAAAAACTGAACTCTTTGAGGTTCAATAAATTTAAAAATCTTTGGTGTTTCATATTCAATTTTTTCAGTAATTTTTTCTTTATCTTCAATAAAAGCCATAATATAACATGGAAATTTAGCAAGAATTTTTAGAATTATTTCTAACTCTGAAGAAGAAAAGTAATTCAACGGTAAATAGACAATCAATAAGCTATTCTTTTTCTCCAAAATGAGTTCATTTATTTCTTCTTGAAAATTATGAAAATAACCAAATTTAATATTTTTAATATCAAAAAAATAAAGTATTTTTTCTACGCCATATTCCAGAGCAACGCGAATTTCTTCCTTTTTCACGGATAATTTTTTTGCTCCCAAAAATGCAGAAATAGCTGGGATAAACTTGCTTGGATCTACCTTCCCTTGCCATAAAAGTTCATCCAAAATTGCAATTTCTCCGATAAGAAAATCACTTCTTATCAAATTTTCATCAGCTACATGGTAAGAGGTATTCTTAAAAAAAAGGCCATATTTCATAGGGTTTTCTCTTTTCTTTCTTTAAACATGGTATCTATATCAATTCCAAGAGTTTTATATTCTTCAATAATTAATGGCCCAGCACTCGTACCAATTCGAGTTGCTCCGGCTTTGAGCATTTGAAGAAATTTGCTGAGATTGCTTATTCCACCAGCTGCTTTAACCTGAGTTTTTTTAAAAACACTTTTTTTCATTAATTGAATTGCATGGATTGAAGCTTGATTTCCATTAAATCCAGTTGAGGATTTTACAAAATCTATACCAATATCACTTGCTAATTGACAAAGTTGTATAATTTCTTCATCACTGAGTAGGGTTGTTTCCAAAATAGCTTTCGCTGTTAATGTACCAGTTGACTCTCTCAATACCGTCATCTCATTTTCGATGATCTTATATTTATGGTTTTTTACTACTTCAAGATTTAAAACCATGTCAATTTCGTCGGCACCATCATTGATGGCTTCTTCAATTTCTTTCTTTTTGATATCAATCGGAACCATTCCCCTGGGATAGCTAATCGCGGCCATTATATGTGTTTGGGAACCCTTTAGTATAAAACTAGCTTCTTGAATGACATTTGGTAATAACGCAACACAAATAAAGTTATAATAGAGTGCTTCCTCACAAAAACACTCCAACTCACCCCTGGTAGCATTTGGTCTTAGCATGGTTTGATCGATAATTCTGTTGAGTTGGTATGGCATGTTTCCCCCAAAAATACGATATATTCTAAATGTTCTACTTTAATGGTAACCTTTGCATAAAGTTTTGATAGGGTATTGGTTGGAAAATTTCTATATCTTTCCAAAAGGCAAATTCTGATAATTCTTCATAGAGATCATCATAAGATGTTGGATAATGATGGTTTACTCCATTAACCATAATGGTATTGATAAGTTCTGGAATAGTTGTTTTTTGTCCAGCAATTTTTAAGTTATTAACCCAACCACTTGATCCATAATATGGCTTTTTGTTTTTCATAATCGAACCAGTCATAATAAAAAGATGATTAAAATCGTTGTGAAGGGTGGCAATTGTAATATCTCCCTCTTTAAAATCCATATCTGCAACCACTCCCTTCCCATGCCATACTCCACCTTCTCTTTGACCAATATTAAAATGCTGATCCCAGGTAATTCCATTTGAATTTGCCCAATCTTTAGCTGCAACTCCACAGTGCCAAAGGTTAATACTGTTATCTTCGGGATCAAGTGACACCATATCGTTAATGGTTGGAATCTTGCCACTTAAAGCTTTTAAAATTATCATCATGACCGTACTTGGAATATCAGCTTCACAGGGCGATACAATTCCATATTGGTTGAGTCGACTCATGGCTCCACATACTGCTAAGTCGTAAACTTCCTGGAATTTTGTCCAACAACTAATCGCCAGGGCATGATAATTATTTTCTTTAGCAAAATCAATCAAAGCCATATCGAGCCGAGCCATTTTATTCATCGCTTCGCTTGAAACATGTTGTTGATTCCAACGTCCTTCCTCGAGTATGGTTTTTAAAACTTTCTCTACTTCACTTTCCTCATACGACTCAGCTCTTCGAACAATATCCTCAACCGTATGTCTGGTTTGAATATAAGTTCCAAATTTATTCTCTAAATCACGTTCGTCTATGTACATGTTTTCAAATCCGTTAGCGAGGTCTCCCACTTGTCCAATTCTTGCATTTTTTATAGCTTTTAACGCTTTAATGACCTTGATCGTCAAAATAAATCTTTTCCTAAACATCTCAGTTTCAGGATAATCATAAAACCATTTATAATGAATTTGGTGAGAACCAAAATAATTGGCAAAAATCGACCCCACCATATTCAAACCACAAAAAGAATTCAATTGTAATATTCCATCTTTGGTTGGTTCTGGTACCGCCCAAATACCAATTGGACAATTCACTTTAGATAAAGGAAGAACCGAACGACCAAATGGAAGACTTGGGCAAAAGAGCATCATAAAATCAACCTTTTTTTCATCCATAAAAGCTTTTATTCTATATCCATCATCTTCAGAACGAATGGGATTTGGAACAAAAACTAATTCAAAATCCAATTCTTTTGCTATCTTTTCCATTTGAGGAATAATAGTCTGATAAACTCCTACATCATCCCCAGGCATACCTGGATGAACCGCAGCCGTTAAACCTATAATCACTTTTTCTATCATACTTAACCTCCATTTATTAATAATTTTTATTTTCTATTTTATATATCTATTGAGGATTGTAAACTAAACCAGTTAATAGAGAGCGTATCGGAATCATGAATGAATTCTTTTTTACATTCACAATCTCCTATTTGGCTCAAAAAATAAAAAAACAACATTTATCTATTTACTGATGAATTAAAAAATCTAATTCATATTTTTTATGAATTTCTTAAACTGATCATTCATAAACTGAATATCTTCATTTTGAAGAGAAAGAAACCCGCCTTGAGCGTTTTCTATTGCTTGATTTTCATCCCGTGCACCAATTAGTGCATGAGTTATTCCTGGTTGAGCTAAGGTGAGAGCAATCATAAGTTGAGTGATAGAACATTCATACTTCTCTGCAATGCCATTAAACATGTGCAACAATTCATTGATTTTACGGCGATTTTCAGGCGTAAATTTTTGGTTGTTCTTTCTCATGTCACCCTCTTTAAATTGTCGATTAGGTGACATAGTTCCCGTTAAAAGCCCTTGTTCAAGGGTAAAATAGCTAAGTATTGAGATATTATGCTCAATACAATAATTGACAATCCCTTTTTCTACAATGTTTCGGTCAATAAGACTAAATTTTTCCTGAACAGATGCAATGTTTCCGTATCGCTTGAGTTGATCAACAGTAATATTAGAAACACCAATTTCTCGTATTTTCCCCTCATTCTTTAGCTTTTCTAAGGTTTCTATCGTTCTTTCTATAGGTGTAGTTGAATCCTGCCAATGAGTTTGATAGAGGTCAATATAATCAACTCTCAGTCTTTTTAAACTCCTTTCAATTTCTTTTTGGATTGATGATGGCTTTAAATTTTGATAAATTTCATATTTTGATGGTTCACTGGTTGGCCACTGGTCATTCGCGTAACAATGAAAATCTCCTTCTTTGTTATCCCAAACCAATCCTACTTTGGTAGCTATAATAACCTGATCTCTCCTTCCCTTAATCGCTTTTCCAACTATCTCCTCGGCTAAACCAAAACCATAAATGGGCGCGGTATCAATTAAATTGACCCCTTGATCAATGCTTGCTTGAATTGCTGAAATAGCTTGCTTTTCTTCAACTCCACCCCAGAACCATCCTCCAATCGCAAAAGTCCCAAGACCCACAACGGAGGCTTTTAATTCACTATTCCCTATATTGCGATAATACATTTTTCCCTGCATAACATTTCCTCCAAATTTTAGATCTCCTTGTATTTTTAATTGCTTTTTTAATTTTAAATGTTTACAAAAAGCTTAGATCACTACCCTTCATTTTTATGTTGAATCCGGTCGACAACTACAGTAACGACAATTAAAAATCCAATAAAAACCTTTTGCCAATAAGGAGTGACTCCCACTAAATTCAAACCATTTCTTAAAATTCCAAAAATTAATGCTCCAAGAACGGTTTTCCAAACACCACCTCGACCACCATAAAGACTGGTTCCTCCAATAATGACTGAGGCAATGACATCAAGATTAAAATCTTGAGAGGCAGTTGGCTGACCAGAGTTTACCCTTCCTGCCAAAATAATTCCCGCCAATCCAGCGAGCAATGAGCAAACACCAAAAAGGATGATCCGAATCCGGTCGACATTAATTCCAGACAAACGCGCAGCTTCTTTATTCCCACCAATAGCGTAAACAGCTCTCCCTGATTTAGTTTGGCTTAGAAAAAACCAGGTAACAATAACAATTATGAACATAATGATGGTTGGAAAGGGAATTATCCATATTGTTCCTTGTCCAAGAAAATTAAAGCTTGGACTTAATCCTGAGATTGGGTGTCCCTTGGTGATAATTAAAGCGAACCCCCTGGCTATTGAAAGAAGACCTAAAGTAGCAACAAAGGAATGGACTCCCAATTTTGCACAAACGATACCAACGACAATACCAAGCCCGAATGAAATTATAAGGGCAAGAGAAATTGATGAAAAAGTATTCCAACCACTTTGAACTTGTAGAAAAGCCGCTAAAACACCTGCAAAAGCAGCCACAGAACCTACTGAAAGGTCAATGTCAGCCATGAGGATTAACATCGTCATTCCTGCGGCACAAATACCGATCATTGAGCTTTGAAGGAGTACATTAAGCAGATTCCTGGTGCTGAGAAAAGCTGGAGTTAAAATACCCATTACAATAATGATAACAACAAAAACAAGAATCAGTGTTTGTTCTTTTGCTATCTGTTTAAGGAATTGCCACGCATAAGATTCTTTAACACCTTCGATACGAAGCTTTTTTTGTAAATTATTTTTCATATCATCCATAATTCTATTCTCCATTTCATTTTGTCTAAAACCACTCTCTTTTCATGAATCTCTTGTTTTATCAGGCTGATTCCCGATCTCGACCGAATGCTGCATGGAGAATCTGATCAGAACTAAGGTTCTCATTGATGAATTCTGCACTAATACATCCCTCGTGCATTACATAAATACGATCGCAGATTTTTAATAATTCTGGAATTTCTGAAGAAGCAACTAAAATTGTTTTTCCATTGGCAGCCATATTGAAAATGAGTTGATGAACTTCTTGTTTCGCTCCAACATCTATACCTCGAGTCGGTTCATCTAAAAGTATCAAATCACTATTCGCAGACAACCATCTGGCAATTATAACTTTTTGCTGATTTCCCCCGCTCAAATTCATAACTAATTGTTTTACGCTTGGGGTTTTTATTGAAAGTTTCTGGATATAAGTCTTAATAATTTTTAGAATTTTTCCTTTATTTAAGACTCCAAATTTTGACACGAAATCATATGACGAAATGATGATGTTTTCACCAACCGATAAACACATAATTAAACCGTGCTTTTTTCGATCTTCGGGAAGAAGTGCAATTTTTTGACAAACCGCTTCCTGTGGAGTTCTAACATTTAAAGGATTCCCATTTAAATAAACTTTACCCTTCGAACATCGATCAGCCCCAAAAATGGCTCGTAATACTTCTGTTCTTCCTGCTCCAACCAATCCAGCTAAACCAACTACTTCACCTTTTCTGACTATAAGGTTGATATCCCTAAATTTATCTCCACAGAGATTCTCTACTCTTAACATCTCTTCACCGCTAATTTCTCTTTTTTCACGAACTTCTTCTTTAATTTTTTTACCAATCATTAATTCAATTAATTCTTGTTTTGAAATATCCTTTTTGTTTTTAGTTGTAATGTATTGACCATTACGCATCACTGTAATCCGATCTCCAATTTCAAAAACTTCTTCCAAACGATGAGAAATAAAAATAATTCCAATACCTTCTGATTTAAATTTTTTAATGAGAGTAAAAAGCCGGCCTTTTTCTTCTGAAGTGAGTGTAGCTGTGGGTTCATCAAAGATACAAATTTTGCTTTTCATAGAAAAAATCTTGGCGATTTCAACCATTTGTTTTTCTGCAACCCCTAATTTCCAAATTTGGGTTTTTGGATTGATATCTATACCAAGATAATTGAGAAGTTCATGAGCTTGAGAATGCATACTTTTTTTGTCGATTACGGGAAACATACTTCCCTTCATTGGATTACGACCTAAAAAGATATTTTCAGCTACACTTAAATAAGGTACTAAGTTAAATTCTTGATAAACAGTTGATATACCAAGTTTCTGAGCATGATTTGGTCCTAATATTTCAGTTTTATGACCATCAATAAAGATTTCTCCCTCATCTTTTTTATAGGCCCCAGATATAATTTTGATAAGAGTCGATTTACCAGCTCCATTTTCACCAAGGAGAACATGAACTTCTCCCTTTAATAACTCAAATGAAACTTTATCAAGCGCTAAAACCCCAGGAAATCTTTTCGTGATATTGACCATTTTTAAAATGGTCTGACTATAATTTTCCATATATTTTCCTCTATTTTTAAAATAAAAATCACCCAAACTTAATTTATTTCTTTTATTTTGCTATCCGGAACCAGGTAAACAATCAAAGAAAATAACCAAATCCCGTCCCGGATAGCAAATCCATTCTGAACGATTTTTACTCTTCTGCAATTAACGAATAAAAGTCACCGGTTTCAAGATTGTCTTTGGTAATAATCCAAGGTGGCATTTCGTAATCTTTTTCAGCCGGTTTTTCACCACGTAAATAACGTACTAAGCGTTCAAGAACTTCAGGAGCTTGTGCTATTGGATATTGAACTGTACAATCAGCTTCTCCATCTCGAACTGCTCGTAGACCATCAGGAACCCCGTCAAAACCAGTTATAACATACTGGCTCCGATCTATACCTGCTGTTTTCAAAGCTTGAATAGCACCCATCATCATATCATCATTTTGACACATAACTGCATTAAAATCTGGAACAGCAGTAATAGCATCTTCCATTACTTGCATTCCTTTTTCCCGGAAAAATTCACCGGTTTGCTCAAAGACTATTTCCATTTCAGGATATTTCTTCAGTTGATCCTTAAATCCTTTGGAACGGTCTAATTGTGGTGATGATCCGGGAGAACCAGTAATAAGAATAATTTTACCCTTCCCACCTAATTTTTCTGCTATGAAATCCGCAACCATTCTTCCTCCAGCAACATCATCGCATCCAACATAAAAACTGTAGTTTGCCCCAATAGCTGCACGGTCAAAGGTGGCTACTGGAATACCAGCTTCGGCTGCCTTATTAATCGCCGGTGTTAATGAATCGACGTCAATTGGGTTGGCAACAATACCATCCACACCCAGAGCAATTAAATCTTCCATATTGGCACTTTGTTTAGCAATATCATTTTCTGAATCAAAAACGATAAATTTAACACCTAATTCTTCAGCTTTTTTTACCATAGCATCATGAGCAAATTTCATCCATGTGAAGACTACATTCATTGCATCGAAACCAATAGTTAACTGTTTTTCTTCTTGTCCAAAAGCAAAAAAAGTGAAACTCAATACAATTATGAGGCATAACGAAAGAATTCTGATAAGTTTTGTTTTCATGTTCTCTTCTCCTCCATGCAAATTTTTTTAAAGAAAAGATTACTAATAAACCTCCTTTCTCCGAGTTATCATTTCAAAATCTCGGTTGAATTTGATTTTGAGACTCTTTTTCTTTTAGAACATAATAAAAATATAATGTTTTAAATTAATTATGTAATTACATATTAACATTTTAATAAATCTTGTCAAGAAATCAATTCATTATTTTATAATTGGAGGGTACATTTTAAATTGATGGTTTTTTACCTTATAAAGTCATTTTATCCTGTAAATACAGTAACAATTTTTTAAAGGTAACTTATTGAGAGCAACAAACTAGAATCTCATTCCGAACTTTCACCCTCATCCTCACCTTCTCCCATCAAGGGAGAAGGAACCAACTATTCCTTTTATTAATTTTTTCCCTCGCCCTTTCGTGAGAGAGGGTTAAGGTGAGGGGGACTATTTTCATCCTTAACTGGTGCTACGAAAGTTGAATGATGTTCTATCCTCTTAATTCATAACATCTTCGAGATTTTACTCAAACCATAATCAGTTTTTCTCTGTGGAATAATTTTTTTAAAAAATACATAATATTATGGATTACCT
>JAAYUT010000552.1 GCA_012517485.1 Candidatus Atribacter fermentans | reverse complement strand
TTTATGGAATTCTTAATAAATCAGCCATTGGCCATTTATCTTTTTCAAAAGAACCGTGTTATCATCGATAAGAAAGGTATTTTCAAAACAAACCCATTGATTAAAGGGTGAAATTCCTGAACTTCCTTGGGATTGTGCTGGAATAGCATATTCAGCAACTGGTATGGGATAAGGTGGCCAGAAAGTGTTTTCACAAAATCCACAAACCTGACGACTTTTTAAAGTTACATTCGCCCATTCACCATCAATCTTAATTGATCCGGTATTAACTCCATATAGAGGAATACTGCAAGTTTGACCGGTATATTCTGGTTGGGTTGTAAGAATGTTTACAATAATTTGGTATTTAAGTTCAAAATTTCGATCACTTGGACCACCAGGAACCAAACAAGATTTTGCGAGGTCATGATCTTGAACTAAAAGAGCGTTCCCATATCTTTCAATAAGAGCTTCAATTTCTACTCGCTCATAATCGGGAATGGTAGGAGTACAACCAGTAGCAAATATGATACAACCTAAAATCATGAATATAAGAACTCTTTTCATTTTTCACCTCCTGAAAAAGTTATTTTTCTTCTTATTATTACGATGAATAATTGTCTTTGTTATCAAATACCACGAAATATTGAAAAGGATGAGGTATTTTAGACCTAATAGTAATAATATGTATTATAATCCATTTTGTCTTTTCCCTAATAATTTTTCAAATGATTTCGTCTACCTTATTGTATTTAAAAATACAATTATGATTGAGATTCTGTCGACTTATGAAAAATGAATGGTTATACCCTTTTTATAGGATTCAACTGCTGCTAATCCAATTTTTAAAGAATTAACCGCATCATCCCAATGACTGCTGAGGTCGAGGTCTTCTTGGATTGCTCGTAATAAGTATTCTTGTTCTCGTTTGCATAATTCATTATGGCTCGGTTCATCTTCGATTTGAATAATTCGATCTTCATGAAGGGGCTTCCCTTGATCATCAGTTTCGCTGGAATGTACGATGATAGTATTGACTTCAGTATGTTTTGATACATCAGATGGATCGACATTACTCTGGCTTTTATCGATACTAACGGATCCCTTTGGCCCAATAACATCTTTTACAAAATAAGCTGTTTTACTCATCATCGGGCCCCATCCTACTTCATACCAACCAACTGAGCCATCCTCAAAACCAACTTGAAGCTGTCCATAATTATGTAAATCAGGATCAATTTCATCGGTCACTCGAGCCGCTATGGCTTGAACAAATTTTGGCTGTGATTGGGTCATTTGACACATGACATCTAAATAGTGAACGCCACAGTCGACAAGAGGAGGCATGTTTTTTATGAAGGTTTTATGGACTGACCATTCATGACCATAGCTTTGTTGATTCAAATTCATTCTCATTATGAGCGGCTTTCCTAATTGACGAGCAAGTTGAATAAATTGCTGCCAGGCAGGATGCTGGCGGAGAATATATCCTACAACCAATTTCCTTTTCATATTATGGGCAGTAGTCACTACGTCTTCGGCTTCATCAACCGTTCTGGCAATTGGCTTTTCAACAAAGACATGACAACCTTGATTCAGAGCAAAAATGGAATATTCAGCGTGAGTATCTGGATAGGTATTAATTGAAACGGCATCAGGCTTTAATCGATTCATCGCATCATAAAAATCGGTATACACTGGGATTGTAAGGTGTAAAGATTTAGCTAAGTTCTGAGCTTGTTCAGGTTGCTTGGAATCGACAAAACCAATAACTTCATAATCACTTATATTTGAATAAGCATTGGCATGGGTACTTCCCATACCACCAAGACCAACAACCAAAATCCGTATTTTTTTGCTCATAT
>JAAYUT010000551.1 GCA_012517485.1 Candidatus Atribacter fermentans | reverse complement strand
CAATAATATCTTTTAAAAGCTCATAAATCGATCGAATACGGAAAGCAATTCCCTCATAAGCTGATTGCATTAAAGCCTCTTTGGTATGAAAATATGAAAGACCAAAAAGGATCCCACGAGCTTGGGCATTCCAGTTTGGACTTCGTTCACCAGTTAAAAAGGGAAGAAATAGAGGCCGTGGGCGCTGGGGATCAATCTCCCATTGAGTATTATCTTTTAAAAGATCATTCATCCAAGAATAGACGATCCCACCATTGTTAATTGCTCCTCCTCCTACCCATATATCATCAGCAAGATAGTAGCACCAGCTTCGTTGTTTGGGATCAAAAACAGGTCGATAATCACACATACGTACTGCTCCTGAAGAACCAACCGTAATTACCATCTCTCGTTGATGAAACATTCCCTCTCCTAAATTGGCAAAGGGACCATCTCCTCCTCCCCAAATGACTGGAATACCTGGTAGAAGACCAGTATCTTGGGTAAAAGGACTAGCTTGCAATTGATGGTAATAATCAGGTTCACAAAGAGGAAGGAATTGGTTTAAAGAAACCTGTGAACATGAGAGAATCTCCTCATCCCAACATTTCATAGCAAGATTGAGAAGACCAGTTCCCGAAGCAGTGGAATAATCACAAAACCACTCCCCCGTAATTTTCCCTAAAAACCAATCTTTTATAGTGGCTATTTTCCAGGTTGACTCCAACAAAGATGGATAGTATTTTTGAAACCAGATAAGACGGGGAAGACTGTAAATAGTGTGAAGAGGAACTCCGTTGCGAAAATAGAAACGCTTTTCTTGGTATTCTTGATTGAGAGATTTCAATTCTTCTTGGCAGCGAGTATCCATCCAGTTTAAAAGAGGATAAAGAGGATTCCCTTCTTCATCGAGAAAGAGTGTGCTATGTAGCATGGTATCACAAGCCAAAGCAATGACTTGAGAAGGAGAATGCCTGGATAAGACAGATTTCACTGATTGCACAATGCTTGAATAAATTGTGAATACATCTTGTTCAGCAAAGGAAGGCTGTGGAGAGAAGGTCGGATATTCGCTTTTAGCGGTATCCCGAATTGTTCCAGATAAATCAAAAAGACAAACCTTACAGGAAGAAGTCCCAATATCAATGGTAAGGATTAATTCCTGAGAACTCATCGAATCAGACTCCTGAATAAGCATGAAAACCCCCATCAATTGGAACTCTTATTTAAGTTAAAAAAATAAGAGTAAAAAAATCCCAAAAATTAAATACATGCAAAATACCTTACCTGACATTATTAAGGTTAAATTTGCGTATAGTCAAGTTAATTTAGAAGAAATCAATAAAATTATCTACAGGGTAAAATGACTGATTCTCCTGCCTTAGGACGAATAAGCTTGATGTCTTCTCTGGAACCAAAATGTTTTTCGAAGAATTCAAAACATTCGGTATGAACTGGAATTAGGTAGCAGGGATGAATAGTTTCAATAATCTGGAGAAGTTCATCCGGTCGAGCGTGACCTCCAACATGGAGTGGATCAGAGTTATCAGCATTTTCTTGAGTAAAAGGATTACCAAAGAGTTGGAAATTGAAGTGATCAATCCAGTTTTTTAGCTTGATGGCATCCAATTGCATTTCCTCGTTAAAAGCTTCAGTTGCTGAATAAATGTAAGCTCCTCCTGAAGGATTGATGTCAATGAGTTCACTGAAATCATAATAGGAGAAACAGAAGACAAAATCATCAGGGTGAGTGGAGACCTCCTCGGCAGTTAAAACTTGAGTTTCATAACGTTTTATAAGGTCACTTTCCCATTCGGAAGTACGAACCCTTTTTTCAGAATAAATCCGAATATGGGGATGACCCAAGGGGTTTGGAAGATTAACTTCTCCACAGTGACTTAAGACTTCAAGAAGATACGTATCCTGAGTTGTAATAACTAACTGTCGATTCACCTCTTCGGTGGCTTTAAGAACTGAAAATAAGCGTTCGAGGTTTCGTGGACCAAAATCAGCGATGACCAGTCCCTTGGTTTCCTTAATGATCTGGCTGATCCGATCGGCAACATCTTGCTCGGAAAAGTGTTTTGACTTGTGATTTTCGTTCATACTAGCTCGAGTCCCTTCAATGATCAAAAGGAGCGGTTGGAGAGCAGCGGCTTCCTGGGTAAATTTTTGGGTGTCCTTAGCTTGCTTTCCACTCATTCGAAGGTCTCCGGAATAGAAAACCCACCCCTCAGGAGTACCAATACCAAAAGCCCCTGCACCAGGAATAGAATGGTCTACCGGCCAAAATCGAATGACAAGATCTCCAATGTTCACCATGCCT
>JAAYUT010000085.1 GCA_012517485.1 Candidatus Atribacter fermentans | reverse complement strand
CTGGTTCTTTTACCTGAGGAAAAAGAATCACACGAAGAATATTTAAAAAAGGCTGTAGTGCTTTATTCAAAAAAGTAGTAATAAAAAACTGGTGATAATTTAAAAAACTATTTCTCTCCACAATATTACAAAACCAGCCAGGAAGAGGATACTCAACTGAATGTGGAAAATAAGATCGCTTTTTTATATTCTGAATTTGCCTGTATCGTTGATTATTTGGCGGAAAGATATGGAGAAGAAAAATTCCACCAATATATGACCGGGCTTTTTACTAATACCAATCATGATGAAGTTTTCAAGAAGGTTTTTAGTCTCTCTTTTTCTGAATTTCAGATTGAATTCGTTGAAAATGTTATAAAATAAAAAAAAATAACCTAAAGACGAATCATTTTGCTGTGCCACGAATCTTAAGATAGCATCTCTTTATTTCTTCATCACTGGCGTCTTTCCCTATCATGGCACCTTTTTTAAAACCAAGCGCAAACCAAGTTTCGCGTAGTGTTTCCAAAGTAGATGAATAGAGGGATATTTTCTCAACCTTTCTTTCCTCACAAACTAATTTTTTACTATCATCTTGTTGATTTTGGTAATTCAATTTTTTTACTCCTCATTTCATAGTAACTTTTATTCATGCATTAAAAAACTTCTCTATCTATTGTATCACCTCTGTAAAATGATATTTTTCTTTTTCACTCCTTCCTTAGAGGCAAATATTTATCGCTTAATATCCTGAAAGACCAGTATAAATGGAAAGTGAAGAAACAAAAAAAGAAAGGCACACCTTCCCTGAATCCCCCCTCAATGGGGGAAGAAGTTGAACAATTCCCCTCCATTCCTACATGCCGCTTTCGCGGCGGGGAGGGTACTTTTATATCTTTAGTAGTTATCCTGAGAAAAGGAAAAAGAAAATTCTATAAAAGATGAGATCTTCACGCGGGAAAGCGCCGCTCAGGATGACACCTATGGTGTCAGATGAGATTCTCACAGATTTAAAAAAGCGAATCCTCAGGATGGCTGAGAAGTTGGATGAGATTGCCACGTCTCCGGATTCCATGCAATGACGGAGCAGGAAAAAATTCAAATCCCCCTTTTATCCTTATGCGGAAAAGGCTAGAAGATTACAATCCTACCTTCTGATCTTCCAGGTCTTTGACTGTTGCATAGGGATGAGGATACCGGCCATTGGCTTGAGAATAGGATTTGATAACTCCTGGTATACCTTTTATCTGAGCTGCCTGTTTTGGACAGAAATTAACACAAGCATAACACATGTAGCAAAGTACCTTTTTATCCCATACCGGGGTTTTATCTATCATCTTGATTTTTTGAGACAAGCAAACTCGTGAACATATTCCACAGCCGTTGCAGCGAGAATCCGTATAAAAATAATTCACCCCGCCGATATATTCAGAAAAACCATGGGCAAAGACTACTAACCGTTCCAAGAAGAAATTAAAAAACCGGTTATAAGGTAAGCCAATAGAATAATCAGTATCTTTCGCTCGGCATATTATTCTATCGAGAATAATTTTAGCAATCACATTCAATTGTTCATTAACATTAGACTCAATTTTTTGAATTTCTTGTGGAGTTGGTGTTTGATAATTCTCAACCTTCACGTCATTACTATACATATTGATCAGAAAATGTGAATCTAAGCGCTTTCTTTGCTTTTTTAACAATTGATCAACTTTTTTAAAATCATTGAATAGCAAGCCCAATCGAGTTGCAACCGCAAAAACATATTGGCTTGATTTTAGATCAATTTTTCTAAGAAACTTCCTCACTGGTATGGGGAGGGTCATGGCATGTACCGGAAAGACAAAACCTACAACTTCTGCTTCAGTTTTTATAACCTCCTTAGATAATTGCTTTACCATCGGGATAAGTTGAGCATCTGGAATACGCTTTTGCAATTCCTTGGCAACGTATAAAGAGTTCCCCGTCCCTGAAAAGTAAAATATTTCGGTACTCATCTGGCTCTTTCCCCTTCTTTTCTTTACCGTTCTATTCTTTGTATTTTATAAATTAAATTTATTAATTTCCTAATAATATATTCATTTGGAACAAACCAAAAAATTAACAATGTTGATTTATCGTAATAAAAAATGGGTTTAATAAATCATACCTCGCTATAAGATTTAAAAACACATTAGCGCGATAAATTTTTTGATCCATTTACCCTTACCATGGTCTTTTCTTATCCAACCAGCCATTTTCCTTCCAATAATTCTTATCAACCTCATTCCAATTATTGGATTTTTGCATCAACTTCATTATGTTAAATAAAAATCGTAGCCCTAGACCAGGACGAACTTTTCCAATGTTTGCCTCTACTTTTCGAGAAAGCTTGGTAGTCCCCTTGTCTATTGATTCTTTTATTTTGTTAGATACCATCTGCCAAGTAGAACTTTTGACATTTTTATGAAACCGATAAACCTTATGCACTCCCATCCAAAACAGTTGTTTTGCAATAGACTTGGTTACTTTCCTCGATCCGCCTCCGGCAGCTGTGGAAATAGCAATACCAACTTTCTGAAACATTACAGACTTAGG
>JAAYUT010000550.1 GCA_012517485.1 Candidatus Atribacter fermentans | reverse complement strand
ATATCCTGATATTGATGGGTTCTATGTATCTGACGATTGGATGGGTGGTGGAATCGTTCGAGCTCTCAAAGAGAAAGGATATGAACCTGGTGAGGTAAAAATTGCCGCAGCTGGTGGAAGCAAGATAGGTATAAAAGATTTACAAGATGGTTGGTATGTTTCAATAGTTGACCAAGGACCAGTTCTCTGCGCTTTACAGGATATTTTTATGATGCGGTGTCTACTTGAAAATTTAGGACCGGTTCCTCATTTTGCCATGGTTAAACAAGAATTGATAACTCAAGAAAATATTGATCGATTCCCTGGAACCTGGTGATTAGGTTTTTTGTAAAGAATATGATCCCCGGGATAAAAAGTCATCCTCATTCCTCCCGGGGAATTTTAATTTATTCTATAAAATACTCCTCTTTAATATGCTTTTGATATGTTATGGCAGATTTTTTGAAAAAATGATTTGTTTTATATAATGATTAATCGAATTATCAAATTTATAATTCGATTAATTTGTATAAGAAGGAATCACAATAATTCATTAGGCATAAAAGCCCACCTTTATTCATTGTTCTAAAACTTCCCTATTTATAAATACGAGAAAAGGGTTGAAAAGAAAATTAATACCTATTTAAAAAGGATTAAGAGTTTTTGTTAGTTTAAAATGATGGTTGATTATGAAATTAAAACTGAATAAAAAGGGAGATGAATACCCATGAAAGAATTTGGAATTGGTGTTTTTGGGATAGGATGGGTTGCGAAAGAGCATGTCCGTGCTTATCTCAATAATCCACATACTCGAGTGGTTTCATTGGCCTCAAGAAAAAAGGAAAGCGCTCAAAAGTGCAAAGATGAATTAAATCTTGACTGTGAAATCCTACCCGATTTTGAATCGCTTTTACAAAGAAAAGATATCGATATTATCGATATTTGTACCCCAAACTTTCTTCATGCTCAGGAAGCGGTAGCTGCCGCTCAAGCCGGAAAACATCTCGTAATCGAAAAACCTATTGCCATGAACCTTGAAGAACTGAAACAGGTACATCAAGCAATCAAAAAAACAGGAGTCAAAAGCCAGACCGGATTTGTCTTACGTTTTAATCCCTATTGTAGAAACTTATATGAAATGTTAAAAGCCGGAGCTTATGGGGAACCTTATTATATTGAAACCGATTATTATCATGAAATTGGACCATGGTGGAGTGGATACAATTGGGGATCTAATACAAAGAAAGGTGGTCCTTCGGCGACTTTAGTAGCAGGCTGCCATGCTGTTGACTTGCTCAGTTGGTGGGGCGGAGAAGTTGAAGAAGTTTTTGCCTATGGCACCTTTGGACATCGTAAAGATTACGAATATGAACCAACGTATGCGGCGGTGGTTAAATTCAGGAATGGGAAAATCGGGAAAACTGGAAATAGTTTTGAAAATGAATGTCCCTATTTTATCAATGTTATCATTCATGGTAGTGGTGGTTCAGTTTTAAATGAAAAATTTTACACAAAAAAACTCTTTCCTTATCAGTCAAATTGGCAGATATTTAACACCATCATGCCTGAAAGTGGAGATGTGAAGCATCATCCATTTCGAGAAATGGTTGACGATTTCGTTGATGCTTTGATGAATAATCGGGAGCCTTTGGCGGGAATTGATGCCTCAGTACGAACTCACGAACTCTGTCTTGCTATTGATCTCTCAATTGAAACCGGGAAACCAGTTAAACTGCCTCTAATATAAATTTTAATACCTCAAGTAAAAATTTTGGAAGTTGAATATTGATCCAAAAAGGTAAAAATTTAAAAAAACATAATAGACATTCATGCTGCCTCGCATCACTAGTTGAGGATGAGAATACAATTCAGAAATCAATGTCCCCCCTTTAACAAAAAGGGATAAAGGGAGGGATTTAAATTATTGAAAAGGAATCGAATCCTTCTCAATATTTCTTTATCCAAAAGAGAGAAGTCAATATTCGGGAATTTCATTGAATGATATTTACAGGATAGTAAATAATATAATTGACAATAATAATTTAATAAGGATATACTTACTTATAAGAAATAAATAATATTTTTATGAAGGAGGAGATTTCATGTCTGAGCAATTGGCAAAATATGGTGGAAAACCAATTTTTCAAGAAAAATTTCCCATGTGGCCTAACTTTTCAGAAAAAACCAAACGAGAAGCCTTAGCTCCGCTTGAAACTGGATTAGTAAATTATTGGACTGGTCGCAAAGGTGTTGAATTCGAAGAAAAATGGGCACAATATTGTGGTTGTAAATATGGAATATCAACCTCGAATGGCACCTCGGCTCTTCATACCGCTTTAGCTGCTTGTAATATTGGACCCGGGGATGAAGTTATTGTTACTTCCTATTCATTTATTGCCTCGTCCTTTTGTGTGGTTCAAGCTGGAGCAATTCCAATATTTGCTGATGTTCGAAAAGATACCCATACAATCGATCCGTCTTCAATAGAAGAAAAAATTACCTCTCGAACAAAAGCCATCATTCCAGTTCACCTTTATGGAATTCCTTGCGATATGGACGAAATTATGGCTATTGCTCAGAAATACAATCTTTTCGTTATTGAGGATTGTGCTCAGGCCCATGGGAGTGAGTATCGAGGGAAAAAAGTGGGAAGCATTGGTCACGCTGGATGTTTCAGCTTTTGCCAATCAAAGCATTTCACGACTGGTGGTGAGGGAGGAGCAATCGTTACTAACGATGAAAATATTGCCTGGGCAGCCCGTTCATTTCGAGATCATGGTTATGATGTTCGAGAAAGACTGAGGTTGTTGGAACTTGAAAAAAAATTATTCTATATCCATCAACGAGTCGGTTTTAACTATCGAATGACTGAGATTCAATCTATTATAGGTCTCTGTGAGTTAGAACGTTTTGACGAGTGGAATAAAAAACGACGGATACAAATTGGTGATCAATTATTGAAAGCTTTCCAGAGTCATGAAGCAGTTCAATTTCTTCCCCCTCAGAGGAAAGAGGGCAAATTAATTTCTTATTGGCTTTTCCCAATAGTCATTCATTTAGACCGTATATCATGTACGATAAAAGAATTTTGGGAAGCAATTGAGGCTGAAGGGATTCCAGTTGCTCCTGTGCTCTGGCCTCAAATGTATAAAGAAAAAGCCTATATTGATCACAATGGTTTTGGAACAGTTCAATTCCCATTTAAGTCTAAAGAATATACCGAGGTCAATTCGGTTGATTATCGAAATATTATTTGTGAAAACGCCGCTTGGATTGAAAAAAGAACCTTTTGTTTTCCAACCCATCCGGTTTATGAAGATCGACATGTTGATGCCATGATTGCAGCTTTTGAAAAAGTTTATAAATATTACAAAAGATAGGTATCATGTTATTAAACTTGGAGATAAAGATAATAATTGTAAAAATCAGGCGCAATTTATTGCGCCTGATTCATGGAGTGACATGACTTGGCATGTCACTCCATGAGTTGGAAAAAAAGGGTCGGAGGATAAAAACGATTTCTTCTAAAGAAGAAACCGAAACAAAAATAAAAATAAAAATATTTCCCTTACTCTAAAAATACTTGCAAATATATCTTAAACGGCTACCTAAATATTAAATTGATGAAAAATTTGTTTGACAAATTCAATTTAAAAAAGATAGTATAATTACAAGATTTTAGGCTTTAGAAAGGAATTTAGGGAAGTTTTTGAAAAAATAAGAGGCTTCTCACTAAAGTCAAGAAGGAGGAAACGAATGCCTAACAAGCCTTCAGATTTTCGCTACAATACTGGACCATCTCGAGTACCTTGGGCAGCAGTTGGAGAAAATTATAATGCTTCTGACGTTGTTGCATTAATTCAATTTTTAATAATGAAGAATGATGATGAATACGATCATGCATTGAAAGAGGTGGAAGCAGCAATTCAAAAATTATCCCTTCATGGGAAAGCACCGGGCAAGCTGTCCCTTGGCGAAAATGTTTCTTTATTAGAAGATAAAATTAATGAGTATTTGGGAACCAATAATGCTACCTTTATAACCAATGCAACTGCCGGTTTTGAAATCGCCTATAAATATGCCAACTTGGGCCCTGGAGACGAAGTGATTGCTCCGGCTATAACTTTTATGGCTACCATTTCATATCCTCTCTCAGTAGGAGCAAAAGTTATTTTCGCCGATGTCGATCCTCGTACTATTAACATGGACCCAGCGGATGTTGCGAAAAAGATTACCAAAAAAACGAAAGTCATTGTCCCTGTTCATATTGGTGGTTGGCCAGTAGACATGGATCCAATTATGGAATTAGCCAGAAAACACGATATTGTTGTTTTAGAAGATGCTGCGCATGCTTTCGGTTCAGTCTATAAAGGGAAGAAAATTGGGACCATTGGGCATTTTGGAGCTTTTAGTTTTCACGAAGTGAAGAATGTAACCTCCTTTGGAGAGGGTGGAGTTCTTGTTTCAACACTTCCTTTTGGAGATGACTTAAAAAAATGTCGTTTCTTAGGTTTGGACCTTAGTAAAAAAATAAAAAATTGGTTGTATGATGTAGTTGCTTTAGAGGGTAAGTACGGTCCATTTGCTGCTGGGAACTGTTCTTCAACAGAGATTCAAGCCCTGGGTTTAATTCAACAGATGAGTCGTATCAATGATATTATCGCGGTAAGAAGAAAAAACGCCGAGTATTTAACCAAACGGTTTGAAGTAAACGAAGCAATTATCCCACAATTATTAGATACCGAAGAAATTCAGTCAACTCATCACCTTTACCTTCTTCAAATTGATCCAAAGAAATTAAAAGGAGATATTCAAAATTTGAAGCAAAAATTGGAAGAACGAGGTGTTACTAATATTCCTCACTTTGCACCGCTTTATAAGTTCAATGTTTTGAAGAGATTAGGGTATAATCAAGAAGAGTGGGAGAAAGCT
>JAAYUT010000084.1 GCA_012517485.1 Candidatus Atribacter fermentans | reverse complement strand
GCATCATCTTCCTGTACCTTTCCCCAACTCCCTCCTATTGCCCAAGCGCCAAAACCTATTTCACTTATTCCCCAACCACATCTCCCAAATATTCGGTAATTCATTTCCTTCTCCTCGCTTATGATGGTTTTTTTGAATTGGTATTTTCAATATAAATCCATTTTATTTCACTGTTCATTCTTTTAAAAAAAGGCATTTCTTCTTTCCTCATTGCTTCCCATTCCTGCTGGGTATAAATGAGAATATCGGTTGGTACTGGTAATTGATGTTCTTGCCAACCTTGGTTTCTTCTTTCAAAAGGGAGATCAGATTGGGATAGAATAATAACCAAGTCTAAATCGCTTCCTACTCCCCAATCTCCCCGGGCATAGGAACCAAAGTATCCAATTCGAATGACATTTTGGTTCATTTTAAGAATAGTATTTGTCCATTTCTTTAGGGATGAAATAACCAGTTTTTCATTTGGCCATTTGATGACCGATGAATTGAATGATTTCACTGGCATATTGAATTGCCTCCGAGCTCTGCAAAAATCCATAGTGCTCAAAAGGAGCCCCTTCAGGATGACCGTTAGGATAACGAGCGGGTATATAATAATTATCAAGAACTCGGGCTTTCTCGATGAGCAACTCTGGAACTTCTATTGAATGAGGAAGTTCACGAAGAAGACGAGATACAACATGTCCCCAAGCTTCTTGATGGTTTTTTAAATGAAGAGCTTTTACTGCTTTTTCAGCGGCTTGTTGAGCGGCAAAACAAGCCCATTCATGGCGGCCTGACTTTTGAGAATCAACAGCTTGTTCTAAGTCACGAAGAGCTTGATTATACCAATCCTGGGAACGTTCTGGCATCCTTTCCCTCCAAAAAATGAAGGATGGGCAGATATGATCTACCCATCCTTTTACTAAATAATTATTCTCCTCTTTTCCCCAGTTCACGATCCAGCATATGTAAACCTTGGCCTTTTTCACCAATCATCTTGAGTATTGCAATAATTTCTGTGGCATTTTTCTCTTCTTCAACCTGCTCATCAATGAACCACTGCAACATGATCTGAGCTGGATAATCTTTTTCTTTCAAAGCAACTTCATAAAGGTTATTTATCATCGAGGTTACTAATTTTTCATGTTCTAAAGTTTTTTCAAACATATCAAGAACATTTTTGAATTCGGTTTCTGGCTGATCTATTGCCTTTAAAAGAACGCGACCACCTCGATCATTGATAAAATCATAAAATTTCATTCCATGTTCTTGCTCTTCCTTGGCTTGAACCTTAAACCAATGAGCTACTCCAGGTAAATTCATAGATTCAGCCTGGGCTGCCATTGAGAGATATAAATAACCAGAAAAAAATTCGTTTTTAATTTGTTCATTGATTGCATCTTCAAGTTTTTTACTCATCATAGTAGCATCTCTCCTTTTTTGTGTTTATTCTATCTTATAAACCCATAGTGGGTTTAATAGACGAATACTTGGATTAAATATTTTTTCTTTTTAATACATAAAAACTTTTAAAAAATGAGATTGCCACGTCGCTGCGCTCCTCGCAATGACGGAGGGGTGGATGAGATTGCCACGTCGCTGCGCTCCTCGCAATGACGGAGGGGTGGATGAGATTGCCACGTCGCTG